>JACQRR010000094.1 GCA_016206365.1 Candidatus Roizmanbacteria bacterium
CTCAGTGTCATCCTGAGTTTGTCGAAGGATGATTTTTTATATTTAATATTTAATATTTTATTATGGTTAGAATTAAAGGCGGAGTAACAACCCGTCGTAAACACAAAAAGATTCTTAAGCTGGCCAAAGGCTACTGGATGACGCGGCACAAACAAATAAAAAAGGCCAAAGAAGCTGTTCTACATGCTGGTCAATATGCTTTTGCCGGAAGGAAAAATAGAAAAAGAGATTTCAGAAGACTTTGGATTATTCGTATAAACGCTGCAATTCGTCCTCTCGGTCTTACCTATAGCTCATTTATTAATCAATTAAAATCAAAAAAGGTAGAACTAGACAGAAAAATACTGTCTCAAATTGCGGTCGAGCACCCAAAAGTTTTTGAAAAAATTGTTGAAAAAGTCAAAAGCTAATTTTGTCATCCTGAGGGAGCTAAGGCGACCGAAGGATCTCTCGCGAATGCGAGGGAAAACGCAGACAAGCTACGAGATTCTTCGTGGAGTTTACCCTGAGCTTGTCGAACGTGCTCAGAATGACATATGAAAAATTTAAATGAAGTTTCAAAAGACTTAACTGCGGATCTAAAAAAAGTAATATCTCTGGCTGATCTTGAAAATCTTCAGATCAAATATCTTGGTAGAAAAGGGCTCATTAATAGCTTGCTTCAATCAATCAAAAAATTAAAGCCGGAAGAGAAAAAGAACTTCGGTAAAAAAATAAATGATATTAAAACTGCAATTAAACATTTAATTGAAGTCAAACAAAAAAAGTTACTTTATATACACACGCAGAAAGATTTTATCGATATCTCCCTTCCTGGAAAACAATATCAAAGAGGAAGTCTTCATTTAGTAACTTATGCTATTGAAGAAATTAGCGAAATCTTTCAAAAAATAGGTTTTATTCGGATGACCTATCCCGAAGTCGAGTGGGAGTACTTCTCATTTGATGCTTTAAACATGCCTAAAGGCCATCCTGCAAGGGACGATTTTGAGACTTTTTTTATCGATGTACCTGCTAGTCGAAAAAATGGAAAAATGATTCTTTCCCCTCATACTTCTTCCGGACAGGTAAGAGAGATGATTAGAGTAGGCAAACCACCAATACGCATGATTAATATTGCTAAATGTTATCGTCCAAATTGGGATACTACCCATACTCCAATGTTTCACCAGTTTGAGGGATTATGTGTTGACGAAGGAATAAATATAACTCACTTAAAAGGTGCCATAAATTATTTTGCCAAAGAATTTTTTGCTGAAGATAGAGAAATAAGATTAAGACCGGCTCATTTCCAATTCACAGAACCTTCTTTCGAACCCGATATTACCTGTGGCATTTGCCTTGGCAAAGGAGAAATTAATGGAATAAAATGCCGAGTTTGCAAATCGGGTTGGTTAGAATTGGCTGGGGCGGGAATGATTCATCCTAATGTACTTAAGGCGGGAGGAATTGATCCTGATATTTATACAGGTTGGGCATTTGGATTTGGAATTGAAAGAATTATGATGATGAAAGAAGGAATTAAATTGGATGATATGCGAATACTATATGATGGAGATATTAGATTTTTGGAACAATTTTAAAATTACTACTAATTACGAATCAATACGAATTTACGAATTTGTATATTCGTAAAGAATTTGTAATTCGTAGTGATAATTTTATGAACTTAAAGATTACCCACGACTGGTTGCTTGAATATTTGGACACAGACGCGGCTCCTTCCGAGATACAGAAATATTTATCTCTTTGTGGTCCTTCTGTTGAGAAAGTAACAAAAATTGACGACGATTATGTTTATGATATTGAAATTACTTCAAATCGAGTTGATACGGCTTCGGTTTTTGGAATTGCTCAAGAAGCATTAGCGATACTTCCTCAATTCGCTAAAAGAGCAAAATTAAAATTCAATCCTTTAAAAAAATACAGATTCGAAAACCTACCATCTGGGTACGATCGTACCAAGATGGTAAATAAACTTATTATTAATATCCAAGAAAAAAATATTTGTCCGCGATTCACAGCTCTAGTGCTAAATAATATCCAAATTAAAAAATCTCCAAAATTCGTCCAAAGCCGTCTACAACTTTGCGGAATAAAATCAATCAATAACGTAGTCGACATTTCAAATTATCTAATGATTGCGTTCGGTCAGCCGGTTCACATATTTGATTACGAGAGAATCAGCAAATCAACCATGAATATGAGACTTAGTAGGAAAGGCGAAAAAATTGTGACACTAGACGGTAAAGTAATAACGCTGCCGGGGGATGATATCGTCATTGAAGATGGGGACAAAAAACTCATTGATCTTTGCGGAATCATGGGAGGGTTAAATTCTTCTGTCACAGGAAATACAAATACTGTTGTTTTATTTGTCCAAACCTATAACCCGCAGAAAGTAAGAGAGACATCGATGTCTACAGGTCAACGAACTCTTGCAGCTGCTTACTTTGAAAAAGGATTGGATGAAGAAAGAGTTGAGCCAACTACAGTATATGGAGTAGAACTGCTTCAAGTATATGCTGGAGCGAAAATCGCCTCAACTCTTTATGATATTTACCCGGCTCCCTACAAATCAAAAAAAATATCGATATCTTTAGACGAGGTAAATAAGAAGGTCGGGATTAAATTTTCAATAAATAATGTTGTAGAGATTTTAACCAGCCTTGAATTCACCTACCACATTGGTACCAACCGAGCCAAAATGATATTAGAGGTTCCTTCTTATCGGAGCCGTGATGTGTCAATAAAGGAAGATCTTATCGAAGAGATAGCGCGAATTTACGGTTATTACAATTTACCAAACAATATTCAACCGACAGTTTATATCAAACAACCAAAAGATATAGAACAGTTTTTCAAACTGCAATCTAGGGTTAAGAATTTTTTAAAAGATCTAGGACTCCATGAAATTATGAATTACTCGATGATTTCGAAAGAACTAATAAATAAGTTAGGTTTATCTATATCAGATCATCTACGCGTTAAAAATACTATATCGGAAGAGATCGAGTACATGCGCAGATACATCACCTCTTCTTTAATTAAGACCTTGCAAGAAAACGAAGGCAAGCGTGAAATTCTAAAGTTTTTTGAGATAGCAAAGGGATACAAACCCAGAAAAAATGATTTACCGCTGGAGTACTATCAGCTGTCCATAGCAACAAATACATCAATTAATGATTTAAAGGGCATTATAGAAACTCTCTTTAGAGAATTAAATATTGAGGATTATTCTGTCAGAGCTGCGTCATTTGACATATTTGAACCTAAAATTCAGGGCGAAATAAGAATAAATAATCGCTGGGTTGGCAAATTCGGTCAGCTAAAAACTATTTATAAAATAGAAAATGAGCTTAAATCTGAAGCATATATAGCTTATTTTAAGTTCGAAGAGCTCATCAAAGACGCTAAAATGTTAGCCAGATATAAACCGATCTCTCCTTACTCCGTAATCAAACTTGACTTAACTTTTGAGCAAGATGCGAAAAGACCTTTTTTAAATATCAAAGAAGAAGCATTCAAAACTTCTAAGCTCTTGAAAAAAATAGAATTTGTCGGCACTTTTAAGAATAAAGCGACCTTACGATTTTACTTTTCTTCTTCCGATCGAAATATCAGCGAAGATGAAGCAAAAAAAGAGCTTGAAAAAATCAAATTAAATCTAAAAGCAACGCTTTAACTAGGATTAAAGAGCTGGCGTTGGCGATAATGAAGGAGTCGGACTAGCAAAATTCCAAGGTTTATTTACTCCTATTTTGATCTGTGAATCGCCGTTTTTATCTTTCTCATTCCAAGACATGACTTTAATTTCATACACTCCGTCTGTCAGATTAAACGTTTCGTTGAACTCACTGATATTTCCATCAAGAATTCGAATCTCACTGCCATTAATATAGAATTTCGTCGTTTTAATCGGATTTACACTTGCAATTTTGCCCTTTATCTCAATATTGTTCGAGTTCACCGTTTCTTTATCAGACGGAGATTTTATTTGAACAACTACAACGTCGGAAGCGGCTTCGGAAGTTTCGGTTGGAGGATGGTATTTATCGTCCTTCTGTTCACGCGCCCAGGCGTCGATTGCCTCTTGCCAACGATTTTTTTCGTCGGTTGAAACGGGATCATTTTCGCTGATCATAATATATTCTTTCTCTTCATAATTTCCTGTTTTGATTTCAACATCGTTGGCTAGCTTGCCAGTAGATTTGGAAATTTTTAGTTTTTTATAATACGGCGAAAGATCTTTCGGCTCTGTCCCTTCGATAAAGTATTCGGAGCGAGTCGGTACGGCTTCATGCGGTAAGCCACCCAAATAAGAGTCGATAGCGGCTGCATTTACTTTTTCTGGTTTGTCCATAATGCCGTCCTGATATTTTTTCAGC
>JACQRR010000095.1 GCA_016206365.1 Candidatus Roizmanbacteria bacterium
AGTTCAGATGGCTAGAACGCCGTTCTGGGGGGACGGAGGTCGCGAGTTCAAGTCTCGCCGCTCTGACAATTAGAGCCTTATAACAAGATAAATCATAAAAGACTCTCGGCTTTTAAAGTTAACGATATTTTGATAGAGTTTTTTGGATTAAGTGGAGAACTAAGAAGTTACGATAAATTAGTTAAGAAAAAAGAAAAAATTTGGAAAAAAAGGAATTTAAGCGTCATTAGTATCTATCCAAAAGACTTGTTTCCAAAATCTCGATTAGACAATATCTTAAAGGCTGTTCAAATTCTGGGACGTTAGTAATATAGGTGGTTCGAGTCGGCTCGCTCCAACTTTGGAGCTTTCTCACAAGCGAGGATAGCTCTAAAATTCTTACGTCCTCCGACGAATCTTCCAAGAGTCGGGCACGAATAGAACCTGCCTGCAAAAAATTTAATTCGTTTGACAAATATTTGATCTTACTTTAGACTGAAATTTAATCATATTTATGCTCTCAGATAAAAATGTTCCAATAGAAGATAATTCCTTGCTTTCTAACAAGCCTGAGCAGATACATCAAGGTTCTAATGTAAACTACCTGTTTCCTCTTTTTGTTTTATTTTTTATTTCTGTTTCACTTTTGGCTTTTACACTAATTGGCTTTAACAAGCAATCTCAATTCACAAGAATAAAAGCCGCTTATCCTACTCCCACTCTTACAATTAACTGTGCTACAGTTTATTGTACTCATCAAGGCATTAATGCATCGCTTTCTGATAAATGTTACGCTGGAGACGGGTACGGTAAAGGTTGTTTTGTTGGTTATTATTGGTGTCCAGAGGGTACGGATGTAAGCAATGGATGTCAAATGAACGGAAACTCACCGTTAAAAAAGGCAGGATTTAACGGTTGCGAAACTGAACAAATAGATCTTTATTGTCCGCCATGTTTCAGTGATAAAAAATTTATGAGTAGAATAAATCAGGGAGGTACTTGTGGCGGCATAAGTCCATCACCAAAAAAAACCAAGACTCCTACGCCAGGTGGTCCATCTTCAGCTCCAAAACCAACTAAGACCAAAACGCCAACTCCAAAATTTACCAAGACTCCAACGCCGAAATTGACTAAAACGCCAACGCCAAAATTTACTAAAACGCCAACGCCAACTGTGTCTCCGTCACCAACACCCACGACTCCGGTGCTGAGCTGTACACACTGGGGTATAGATGAAAACAGTAGCACAGATTCCCAACTTGTAAAGATAAATGAACCTTTAACCAGTCTATCTCTAGTTAAAACTTATCCCTGCAAAGAGGGAATCTGCGATTTCGAATCTTTAGAGATTCATCCGGTAACAAAAGTGCTTTACGCTGCTCCTCGTACCACACGATCACTTTATACAATAAATACCAATCCTGATGATTCTGTTGAGGATGGCGCACTCAGCTTAATTGCAAAGATATCTCCTGACATTGCTGTAAATGATTTATCATTCAGAAAAAGCGACAACAGTCTTTGGGCTTGGGCGAACGGAAAGGGTTTATATATAATTAATATCTCTAACGGCACTGCGACGGCAGTTTTCTCATCTGCCTTAGACCACGTTGATGGTATAGCATGGGATAACAAAGGTCAGTATCTTTATGCTTCAAGAACGCCTTCTTCCTCGCCAAAATACGCAAACTATGAGCTGCACCGCTACGATCCGGCGACAAACTCCCTGGCTTATTATGCTTCACTTCCCAACGATACAGACGCGCTAGATTATAGATCATCCGATGATCTGCTTATAGGTGCTTATGGAGTTAGCGGAGGAGTTAAGTTTTACTCTTATGATGTGATCAGTAAAACCGTAAAAGCAAACTACGAGATATCGACCAGCTATAAAAATATAGACGCTTTGACGATTTGCAATTAAAAAACGAACTTCTTTAAAAAAAATAATTACGTCTATTAAATAGACGAAGAATTAAAGATTGTCCAATAGAACTTTTATTCAGGTTTTTTCTCTCCGCAATATTTGCAGTACTTGGAGTGACCGGCAAAATCATATACTGCCGATGCGCCAACCAAGACATAGACGAGTCTCTCCAAGTTTGGCCAGGCGCCAAGAAGCGTATTGACCAGGTTAAAGTTAAAAAGCCCCCAAAGACCCCAGTTTAAAGCGCCAACAACAACCAGAGAGTAAGTTAGCAAATGGAGCGTTTTTTTGTCCATTTTTAATCACCACCTTTCGCTAAATTTAATTTAACAGAAGTCATGAAATATTGTCAATGGCTATATGATTTATACTGATGATATAATTTCATTCATGTCAACGAAGATGAAAGACAAAAGACCCTCTTGGGACGACTATTTTATTGAGCTAGCCCAGATTGTTAAGAAAAGATCTAATTGTTTACGTCCTCCTTATGGAGCATTGATTGTAAAAGACTTCCGCATTCTTTCTAGCGGTTATAACGGTACGCCGCATGGAATCAAAAATTGCTTCGCTGGAGGGTGTGAAAGATGTGCAAGACGGCAAAAAGGAGAAATTCAGACACATGAGTATCAGGAAAGCTGTATCTGTATCCATGCAGAGCAAAACGCTATAATCCAGGCTGCCTATCAAGGTTCGTCGACAAAGGGAGCGACGATGTATTCTACAATATCTCCCTGTTCCAGCTGTGCAAAGATGATTATCAATGCAGGCATAATGCGCTACGTTTATCATCAGCTTCATCATGATACAGAGGGTATAAAGCTGCTTAAGTCTGCTAGTGTGAATGTCAATAAATATTCAAAATAAAAATGAGATGTACTTACCCAAGTTGTCATTCCCGTGAAAACGGGAATCTATTAAGTAGATTCCGCATCAGGTGCGGAATGACGATAAGTATTTTTTTTGTTATTTACGCTTTATTTTTAAATACAATCTATGC
>JACQRR010000085.1 GCA_016206365.1 Candidatus Roizmanbacteria bacterium
TTCCATTTCCTTTTCCATTTTTTAAGTCTTTTTTCTCTTAATATTGCATCTTTAACATTGGAAAAAACTTCATAATATACAAGATTGTGGACTTGATACTTTTAGTAAATCCTTCTACTAAGTCGTTTTTGTGTTGATAAACCCTAGTTTTTAAATCATTACTAATTCCAATATATAAAGTTCCACTCCTCTTACTAGCAAGAAAGTAAATAAAATAATTTTTATTCATTACTGTCATTCCGCACACCCATTTTCATGAGTGCAAGCTTGATGCAAAATCTATAAAATGTCATTCCCACGAAAGTGGGAATCTATTCAATTTATTCAATCCTCTGGATTCCTGCTTTCGCAGGAATGACAGAAGAATTAATTTACAATTAACTATTAACAATTCTATTCTCTCATTTTCTTCGCCTCTTGACAAGAAGAAGAAGAAGAAGTAAAATAGGTTTCATGAAAATTGAGGCGCATACAGGTGAACGATTTGATAAAACAAGACAAAGAGCGTTAAAGGTAGCGTTACTAAGAAGGGAAATTGTTGATTTTAGTTTTAATGATAAACGAAATTATGTGTTTCCAAAAGATGCTGCCTTAATACCTATTTGGCAAATTTTGGCAATTTCAATTGCGTCTTACCTTCCAAACAGAGTTAAAACCAAAATTCAGGAACGATGGGTTAAATAACATTTAAAACTCCTTTTCTAACTCCTCTAATAACCTTTTATCTTTCGAAGAAACTCGGTCGGGAACTTTGATTTTGTAGATTACGTACTGATCTCCCCTCTGATTAGAATTTGGATAGGGAATGCCTTGGCCGCGAAGGCGAACGGTTGTACCGGATTGTGTTCCCGGACGTATCTTCAATTTCACCTGTCCATCAATAGTAGGGGCCTCGATGACCCCTCCCAAAACAGCTAAAGGATAAGAGATTTCCTTCTCAAAATATATATCCTGTCCATCACGCTTAAAGTAGGGATGAGGCCGAACTGTAACTTGAACGTCAAAATCGGAAAATCTTATCCGCATTCCGTCATCTACTCCGGCCGGAATCTTGATCGTTTTTCGATCACCTTTTATCACCGTATGCTTTTCCACCCCATGAACAGCTTCATCGAATGTTAATTCTAACTCGTAAATTTCCCTTCTTGTTCTTGTTCTTCTTCCGCCTCTTGAAAAGGGCGACTGAAATCCAAAAAACTGTTCAAAGATTTCAAAAGGATCGGAAAAACCGCCGAAATCAATACCCTCGAACGGATTCTCTCCGGAACTGCTGTATGTGTAAGTAAAAGGTCCTTGTCTATAGGTTTGTCCTTGTGGACCAGCTCCCGGAAAACCGCCTTTTTCAAATGCTTCTGCGCCATATTGATCGTAAAGTTCCTTTTTTTTAGAATCAGATAGCACCTCGAAGGCTTTGTTTATTTGTTTGAATTTTTCGTTGGCCTCTGGTGATTTATTCCTATCCGGATGCCACTTCAATGCTTGTTTTCGGTAAGCAGCTTTAAGCTCCGCATCTGAGGCGTTTTTGCTGACACCAAGAAGTTCATAATAATCAACCATAATAAAAAATCCCAATGACCAAATCTCAAAATCCAAACAAATCCCAAATCTCAAATCCCAAATTGTAACTGTATCACTGTATTAATACATTGAGTCATTGGGATTTGGAGTTTGATTGGTCATTGGAAATTGGGATTTGGGATTTAACTAACCACTTCTCCCTCCTCCACATCTTTTTTCCCCTTTTTGTCTTTCTTTTCTTCTTTTTTTGCCTCGCCCTCCGTAGCTTTAGCGGAGGAGGGTTGTCCTTGTTGACCGTACATTGCCTGTCCTACTTTTGTTAAAGAGTCAGATAAATCTTTTGTTTTCTCCTCCAATTCTTCTTTTGTCCCTTTATCTAAAACCTCTTTCAAGGTTTTGATTTTCTTTTCTACCTTTTCCTTGACATCTTTGGCTACTTTATCTCCTGCGTCTTTGAGTGATTTCTCGGCGACATAAATCATGTTGTCTGCCTTGTTTCGAGCTTCTATCTTCTCTTTTTCTTTTTTGTCTTCCTCGGCGTGCTTATCAGCCTCTTCTCTCATCTTTTCCACCTCTTCTTTGGAAAGACCAGTTGATCCAGTTATCTTTATCGCCTGGGATTTACCTGTGGCTTTGTCTTTTGCCGTGACCATCAAAATCCCATTTGCATCGATGTCAAACACCACTTCAATTTGAGGTACGCCTCGCGGTGCCGGAGGAATACCATCGAGGATAAATCTACCAAGTGATTTATTATCTCTCGCCAATGGTCGCTCACCTTGTAAGATATGTATTTCAACTTGGGTCTGATTATCTCCTGCGGTTGAGAAAATTTCAGATTTTGAAGTTGGAACAGTCGTATTCCTCTGAATTAAAGGCGTCATCACACCACCAAGAGTCTCGACACCTAAAGTTAACGGCGTGACGTCCAAAAGGACAACGTCTTTTGTCTCACCTGTCAACACACCTGCCTGGATCGCAGCTCCAACCGCTACAACTTCATCAGGATTTACAGAGCGATTCGGGTCCTTGCCAAAGAAGTCTTTTACCGTCTCGATTACTTTTGGCATCCTTGTCATTCCTCCAACCAAGACAACCTCATCAACCTTTGAAACCTCAATTTTTGCATCCTTGAGACAAGTCTTTAGCGGTCCTAATGTTTTTTCAATTAGATGGCCAATGAGAGACTCTAATTTTGCCCTCGTTAACTTCATCACCAAATGTAAAGGTTGCCCATCCCGTACAGTAACAAAAGGCAAATTGATCTCTGATTCCAGCGAGGTTGATAGTTCGATCTTTGCCTTTTCGGCCGCGTCTCTTAATCGTTGCAAAGCTTGTGGATCCTTTCTCAAATCGATGTTATTTTCTTTTTTAAATTCATCGGCAATATAGTCTAAAATAACTTTGTCAAAATCATCTCCACCCAAATGAGTATCGCCGTTTGTAGCTTTTACTTGAAATACACCCTCGCCAAGCTCAAGGACAGTAATATCAAAAGTACCTCCTCCGAGGTCGTAGACTGCGATTGTATGGCTATGTTTTTTATCTAGTCCGTATGCCAAGGCAGCTGCGGTTGGTTCGTTAAGAATCCGAACCACTTCAAGTCCAGCAATCTCTCCAGCCTGCTTTGTAGCCTGTCTTTGTGAATCATCGAAATAGGCTGGCACTGTGATTACCGCCTTTTCTACCTTTTCACCCAGATAAGTCTCTGCATCTGATTTAATCTTCTGCAAAATCAGAGCGGAGATCTCTTGTGGAGTAAATGTCTTGCCTTCAACTTCTACTACAGCCTTTCCTTCTTTTCCTTCTTTAATCAAATAGGGAAGCCATTTTTTATCGTGCTGAACAGATTCATCGTCGAAATGTCGTCCCATCAACCTCTTAATCGAAAAAATTGTTCTTTTTGGATTAATGATTATTTGACGCTTAGCCACATCACCAACAATTCTTTTTATAGGATCAACAACCGAAGGGATGACATTTCTTCCCTCCTGGGAATGGATAACTTTTGGCTTTCCGCCTTCCATAACGGCTACACATGAGTTGGTTGTCCCTAAATCAATTCCAATGATTTTTGCCATATTATTTAAAAAAAATAACTATTAACAATTAACTATTAACAA
>JACQRR010000089.1 GCA_016206365.1 Candidatus Roizmanbacteria bacterium
ATAGAAAACGTAAGAATAGGGAATGATGATAAAGACGATAATGAAGATCTTGTAGATGTACCATAATTCTCTGCCAAAAAAATTGACCGCTAGTTGAACTCCAATTGTCTGAATCAAGATCGATCCAGAAGAGACAAGGTTGAATTTTATAAAATTTGGAATATAGGATCTGAATTTATTCTCAAGTTTTTTGTGGGAAAAACTCCAGAAATTATTAAGAAGGAAATTTGAAATAATTGCCACTTCAGTGCTTATAAGTGTTCCAAACCAGACGGTAGATCTGAATTTTTCAATAAAAACATAGGATATTCCGAAATCGATGAAAAAACCAACCAAGCCAACAATTACGAATTTGATAAATGGCGAATAAAGGAAAATGTAGGTAAAGATGTTTACAATAAATTGGGTGGAGTTGATTTTTGATTTGCCAATTTTTCGATCTTCAAATTGAATGGGAATCTCTTTAATTTTTGCTCCAGACTTTATCGCATAATCGAGAAGGGCTATTTGAAATACGTATCCAGAGTAATTTTTAATATGGTGTAGAGCATCTTTTATAACCCAGGTCTTTATAGATCTGTATCCGCCAGTCCAATCAAAGATACTTGGTTTCATAAAACCTAGGCGAACGACCAAATTTCCAAAAATTGAGAAAATTCTACGATGTATTGCCCATTCATTTGGAATAGATCCACCCTTAATATAGCGAGAACCTATGACAAGATCGGCTCCCTGTTCAATTGCTTGTATAAAATTGGGAATTTCTTTAGGGGCATGAGACAGATCTGCGTCCATTTCAAAAAGTAAATATGGGAAAAGTTTTTCGATGGCGAATTGAAATCCTTGTGAATAAGCTTTTCCCAAACCTTCTTTTTCCATTCTTAACAGATGTAGGCGAGGATATTTGGATATTAGTTTATTTACAATATCTCCGGTTTTATCTGGAGAATTGCTGTCCACAACCAGGACATGAATCTCCCAGTCTGGTAGTTTCTCTGTGTGCTTAAATATAAGCGGAATAAGTTTTTCTATATTTCCTGCTTCGTTATAAGTTGGAGTTATGATTACTGCTTTTCTCATATATTACTGTTTATATAATCTATCGTTTTTTTTAAACCATCTTCAAGCGATATTTTTGGTTCCCAATTCAAAAGTTTTTTGGCTTTATTAATATCGGGTTTTCTTTTTTTTGGATCATCTTGAGGGAGTGGTTCACTAAAGATAATTTGGCTTTGTGAGTTAGTAAGTTTTTTTATTAGGTGGGCGTAGTCTAAAACAGTGTGTTCTTCAGTAGCACCCAAATTTACCACCTCTCCTTTTGTTTTAGGGTAAAACATGAGGCGAGCCAGTCCTTCCACCATATCATCAACGTTACAGAGTGAACGAGTTTGCTTTCCATCACCATAAATTGTCATTGGATCGCCGTTTAAAGCTTGTGTAATAAATCTTACAATCATACGCATGTCCTCTTTTTGCATTCGCGGTCCGTAAGTATTAAATATTCTGGCAATTCGGGAATCGATAGATTCGTTTCTAACAAAGTATGAAGTTATAGTTTCTCCAAATCGCTTTGATTCATCATATACTGAGCGCGGACCAGTTGTTGAGACGTTACCATTGTATTTTTCTTTTTGAGGATGCTCATATGGGTTTCCATATACTTCTGAAGACGAGGCAAAAAGAAATTTTGCTCTGTGTTTTTTCGCAAATTTTAAAAGAAGAAGTGTTCCTTGGGTATTTGCGAGCATAGTTTCCATTGGGTGAGCATGGTAACTTAGCCGGCTGTGATGGTTTGGTGAGGCGGGAGAGGCGAGGTGATAAATTGCATCAATTTTTGACGAGAGCGTAAGTGGATAAATAACATCATGCTTAATAAGTCTGAATCGAGGGTTGTCAAGAAGATGCTGAATATTTAGTTGACGTCCGGTGAGAAAGTTATCTACACAAATTACTTCGTGCTTCTTCTTAATTAAATTATCGCACAAATGGGATCCGATAAATCCAGCGCCCCCGGTAATAACAATCTTCATACTGGCTTTCTGCCTACAGAGAAATAAGTAAAACCTAAATCTTTCATTGTTTTTGTTTCATAAATATTTCTACCATCAAAAATGAGAGGCTTTTTCATTATTTTATTTATTTTTTGTAAATCTATTTGTTTAAATTCATTCCATTCGGTAAGAATTACCAAAGCGGCAGAACTTTTTGCTGCGTCATATGGATTGTTGTGATATATAAG
>JACQRR010000086.1 GCA_016206365.1 Candidatus Roizmanbacteria bacterium
GACTAAAGGTTGATTATAATTATGAATTAATATATCAAAAAGAGAATTTTGAAGTATATAAAAAAATATAATACTACAAAAGTACAAATTTATACGAATATACTAATTCTTTATTTATTCTTATATTTGTAAATATTCGTAATTCGTAGTACATTTTATGTTTTCTATTATTATTCCCTTCTATAACGAAGCTGATAGTTTGCCCGTATTAATTAATCAATTAATTGATGCATGTAATAAAGTTGACAAGGAATATGAGATTATATTGGTTGATGATGGATCTACCGACGCTTACGCGTCGAAGTTAAAAGTTATCCTTCGACAGGCTCAGGATAATTCTGAGCAAAGTCGTAGCATTAAAAGTGAAAAGTTAAAAGTAATATCACACAGAAAGCGTTTAGGTAAGGGCGCAGCTCTACTAACCGGACTTAATGAAGCAAAAGGAAACATCATTATTTTCATGGATGCGGATCTTCAAGATGATCCAGAAGATTTAGCAAAATTCGTAAACAAATTGGAAAATGGATATGATTTTGTCAATGGAGTAAGGATGGGAAGAAAAGATAATTTAATAATAAAAATGTATTCGACACTGGCAAAATATTTTCTGAGATTGTTTCTTGGTTCGCCTTATCAAGATATCAATTGCGGCTTTAAAGCTTTTAAAAGTGAAGTTTTATCGGATTTTACATTTTATGGAAATAATTTTCGATTTTTCCCGTTAGCCGTATTCTACAAAGGATATAAAGTGGCTGAACTACCTGTAAGAAACCATCCACGAATACATGGAAAATCAAAGTATGGGATAGAGAAGGTATTCACCGGAGTTCTTGATACTCTGGCGGCTTATTTTATCTACAAGTTTTCTGAAAGGCCGCTGCATTTTTTTGGAATTATTGGTGGAAGTTTATTTTTAGCTGGTTTTTTGCTAAGTTTATATTTAACCATAGAAAGACTTTTTTTTGGAGTTCTTTTGTATAGAAGGCCGGTTCTTTTTTTAGGACTGGCTTTGATAATAGTTGGTATTCAAATTGTCATGACAGGAATAGTTGGAGAGCTAATAGTTTATCTAGACAAAAAGAAAAAATGAATCCCATTTTAGCCTTAATTATTGCAAACATAATCTGGGGTGCTGCCTCGCCAATTTTTAAGTTTGCTCTTCAGAATATTCCTCCATTTACACTGGCTTTTATCAGGTTTTTCTTTGCTGGATTACTGCTTCTACCGTTTATTAAAAGATTCGATATTACTTTGTCAGGAAAAGAGTGGATGGAACTTATTTTAGGCGCTTTTTTTGGCATAAGTCTTAACATTACTTTTTTCTTTTGGGGCCTGCAGCGAGCAGAAAGCATCAACGCTCCAATTGTTGCTTCATCAGGTCCTGTATTTTTGTTTTTCCTTTCCGTTTTATTTTTGAAGGAAAAGCCGCAATTAAAAGTATTTTCAGGGATGATTGTTGCTCTAATCGGAGTTATACTAATCATTTTGTCTCCAATCTTGTTTGACGGCAAAAACTTTGCATTCGGAGAATTACAGGGTAATCTTTTCTTTGTTTTGGCGACACTTGGTGCTATAATGCATCCTTTATTACAAAAAAATGTGATTGCAAAAATTGGAGCATTCAGAGTGACTTTTGTAAGTTTTCTTATCGGGGCAATAACTTTTTTCCCTTTTATGTTTATAGAGCTGCGGTCTTGGTCATTAAGTCAACTCAATATTCAGGGCGTTACGGGGATTATATTTGGCGTATTTCTATCATCGGCGCTTGCATACCTTTTGTTTAATTATGGAATTGCTAAAATTAAAACTCAAGAGGTCGGGTTGTTTACCTATATAGATCCTATTATCGCTGTTTTGATAGCCATTCCGCTTTTGGGGGAATACCCAACAGTCCATTTTTTTATAGGCTCAATGCTGGTTTTTGGAGGGATCTTTATTGCAGAAAATCGTATTCATTGGCACCCGATTCATAAATTAAAAGTCAAAAGTTAAAAGTCAAAAGTATGAAAACAAAAATTCTTATAACTGGCGCGGGAGGGTATATTGGATCAGTCGCGACATATTTGTTTTTGCAAAAAGGCTACGAGGTTGTTGCGATTGATAATTATTCTACCGGCTATAGACAACCGCTTGAAGTCCTTCAAAAAAAATTTAGCAAAGATTCCTTAAGGTTGTACGAAGCTGATTTGGAAAACGACCTCTCCCCTATCCCGAACCAATCCCGATTAAAACGGGATGGTACGGGATCTTCGTCTCTCGACTCGATTTTTGAAAGAGAGAAAAATATTTCTGCCGTAGTTCACTATGCTGCCAGTTGTTTGGTCGACGAGTCGATGAAAAAGCCGGAAAAATATTTTGAAAATAATATTTTGGGAACACTCAATCTTCTAAAACAAATGACGCAGCATAAGATCGAGCATATTATATTTTCCTCAACCTGCGCAGTTTATGGCGAGGCGGAATATGTTCCTGTTGATGAGAAACACCCAACAAAGCCTAACAATCCCTATGGAGAATCAAAACTTATGGCTGAAAAAATCATTGAATGGTTTGGAAGATTGAAAGGAGTAAAGTATTGCATCCTCCGCTATTTCAATGTTGCGGGCTCTTCGGACGACGGATTGATTGGAGACTCGAAAAATCCATCAACACTTCTCACACAAAATGCAGTGCGGGGTATATTAAGTATAGAGCCTTTTTATCTAACATATGCGGAAGTTGATACGCCTGATAGATCTCCAATTAGAGATTACACAAATGTTGTTGATTTAAATGAGGCACACCTAAAAGCATTAAACTATTTATTTAATGGCGGGAAAAGCGAAATCATAAATCTTGGTACTGGTACTGGAAATTCAGTTTTAGAAATTGTCAATAAAGTCGAAGAAATAACAGGTAAACAGATTGAAAAGAAAAAAGCTACTCCCCGTCAAGGAGAATACGCCAAAATGATCGCATCAGTTGACAAAGCAAAACAAATTTTAGATTGGGTGCCAAAAAGAACAATAGGAAACAGCGTAAAATCTCTCATCCAATGGTATAAAAGTCATCCTCAAGGTTGGCAGAAATAAATATGATAGCAGGCATCATTTTGGCAGCCGGGAAAGGCACCAGGTTAAAATCAAAGGATAAAAATAAAGCGACCCTTCCATTTTTAAATAAACCGCTAATCATATATGCGGTTGATTTATTGACAGAAATAGCTGATCCGATGATTGTTGTTGTCGGTGCTTTTTATAAAAGCGTCGAAGAGGTGCTTAAAGATTATAAAATTACCTATACTTTTCAAAAAAAAAGATTAGGAACAGGTCACGCGACAAAAGTAGGACTTGAAGAATTGACTAAACTTGCTACTTCCCCTGAGATAGTTTTAGTGTCATATGGAGATCACTGCATGTTTTATTCAAAAAAAATTGTGGTTAATTTAATCTCGCTTCACAGAAAAGAAAATGCAGTAATGTCAATTATTACTACCCATCATGAATATCCAAATTCTTTAGCTTGGGGAAGAGTTGTTAGAAATCGTAACGGTTATATCGTGGATAATATAGAACAAAAAGACGCAACCGCTGATCAGCTAAAGATCAAAGAAATTAACGCCGGTTTTTACTGTTTTAATTACAAGTTTTTAAAAGGCTACATCAATAAGATATCTAAATCAGCGATTTCGGGTGAATATTATATTAATAGTCTAATTAAAATAGCAGCTGATGAAGGTAATAAGGTAGCAGGATTACAGGTGCCTTTCAGCGGAGTCGGAATAGGTATTAATAGATATGACGAACTCGAAGAAAGCCAAAAACTTTATTTGAGAAATAAAACCTAGTGAGCTGGTTACCGTATTTCGCTCGAACCTAATATTTTGTTGATATTTCGGTCTAAAATGCTTTTTTAGTAATTTTTGTCCGGTTTGGAGCGGTGGAGGGGACTTGAACCCCTGACCTTCTCCTTGGAAGGGAGACATTCTACCACTGAACTACCACCGCAAATTTTGGCGCGTACCATTGAACTACACCCGCTATAATATATGTCAAAGTTCAAATGTCAAAACTTAAAAAGACAAGTCAAGATTCAAAAATAATTATAACACTGTTCATTATTTTTTTTGCTTCATTTTTGATTCGTTTAATTTCGCTTTCACAATCTCTCTGGCTGGATGAGGCAACGACGGCGAGGGTAATTCAGCAATACAACTTTCTAGAGATTATCACAAAATTTTCTCCAACAGATTTTCATCCTCCACTCTACTATCTCTTCATGAAAGTCTGGACTAATGTATTTGGATACAGTGAAATAGTGTTGAGATTTCCATCGGTTATTTTTTCTTTACTAACAGGTTATGTGGTTTATATAATTGGAAAATTAGTGATTAACGACGATTCTGGACGCCCCCGAGATAAACTCGGGGTTGCCAGAATGACGAAAGAGCAAACAGGATTTTGGGCGGCGGTTTTTTTTCTTTTCAATCCGCTGATTGTTTACTATTCGCAAGAAGCGAGAATGTATATGATGGTGACTTTTTTACTTACTGTAACCTTATATTATTTCATAATAGTATGTCATGCTGAACTAGTTTCAGCATCTGATTCAAAATCTAGATCCCGAAATAAATTCGGGATGACAAAAGCA
>JACQRR010000090.1 GCA_016206365.1 Candidatus Roizmanbacteria bacterium
AGTGATTCAATAGAAACAGTTTTTGACAGGTTTGTGATAAGGTATATCCCCATTTTTTCCAGGATATTTTTTTGCCTGACATCATAACGCATCAAAATATCTTTTTGGACGATGTCAAAATAATATTGTTTTAAAAGAGCAATATTTCCTGTTTTGACTATTTCAGGAAATCCGCCAATTAATAGATATTCATCAAAATTTTTAAGCAGAGTTTTCTCTTTAAGAATTAGATCTTTTTTATCTTCGATCTTTATCTTTTTAAAAGATAAAAACTCGCTAAAAGATAAGGGTAATATTGAGTAAGAGATATGTCTGCCGGTAAGTAAAGTGGACAACTCCCGACTTAACAGTTTTGAAGAGGAGCCGGTAAGGAAAATTTTATAATTTCCGCCGTCTCTTAACTTTCTCACAATACTTTCCCAATGATTCACGGCGTGAATTTCATCAAAGAAAAGATATTTCAAGTCTTGGCTGAAATATTCCTTATAAACGGAAATTAGTTCCTCAATCATTTGCGGCTCATTATGAGTGACAAAATATGGGTCTTCAAAATTGATAAATAAAAAGTTTGAAAGTCCAAGCTTTTTAATCAAAAGATTTAGTATTGATGATTTACCACTTCTTCTAGGACCGATGATATCGACAATCTCTTTGCTTTTAGAGTCTAACTTATCAACGATTGGCCGAAAGATGAGATCACTTTCGAAAACTGTCTTTTCCCAGAAATCAATTATTTTAATCAGTTGTTGAGTATCATACATACTAAGGTGTAGTTTACAATAATATTAGAATATAGTCAAGTATAGATTATGTTGTACCCACCGGCAGTTGTTCAGCTTTGGAGTCATAATCGAGTTTTTGTCATTGCGAGGAGCGAGGCGACGTGGCAATCTCTTTTATCGTTTTGAGATTGCTTCGCTTCATCATTCACCGCTCGCAATGACAGAAAAAGCTAAATAGTACAAAGTGCAGGTGGGTCCGAAATTTTACCCATTGTAAATCGTCTAATATTCGTCTATAATACGTCTACCCTCCTGAGCTTACTTTGTAGCTTTTCAGTATTATTCATACACGCTACAAAGAGCGCTTAAATCGGCGGGCACAGTATGTTTAATCCCCGCTATACAATTACGGATCGTCTGCTAGCCAACATCAAGAAAGTCAACGCTCTGGTAAATGAATTAAACAACAGGCGGTTTCCTCATGTTATATTGGTAGAACTTGAAAAGACTGCAAGAGCTGTCTCAACCTATGCTTCAACCAGTATTGAAGGTAATCCCCTACCTTTAACAGAAGTTAAAAAAATCCTTAAATCAAAGCCTACTCATATAAGAGATAGCGAAAGGGAAGTTTTAAATTACAATCAAGCACTCCAGAATTTAAATGAAAAACTTGAAAAAGCGCGAGTAAAATTATCTCTTGATCTGATATTAAAAATTCAAAAACAAATTACTGAAGGGTTGCTAGCAAAATTTGAATCAGGAAAATTACGAGACAGACCAGTGCTTGTTAACGATCCGAGAACTAGAAAAGTTATATATTTACCTCCCGATGCAAAAGATGTAAAGAAATTACTGGAAGATCTTATTGAGTTTGTAAATAGCAACCGAAACGAAATTGATCCGCTTATTTTAGCCGGTATCTTCCACAAACAGGTGGTTATAATCCATCCATTTATGGATGGGAATGGACGAACAACTCGTCTTGCTACAAAAGTCTTGCTTGCTGAAATGGGGTTAAATACCTTTAATCTTTTCAGTTTTGAAAATTACTACAATAAAAATGTTGCTAAATATTTTCAAACTGTAGGAGAGTTAGGTAATTATTATGAGCTGAGAGATAAAATCGATTTTACTCCCTGGCTTGAGTATTTTACAGAAGGAATTATTGATGAACTCTTAAGAGTACAAAAACTGCTTCCAGAAGTGGGAATAAGTCCAAAAACTCAACTAAAACCTTATCATTTAAAGACGCTTGAGTTTATCAGAGAAAAAGGATTTATTACTGATCGTGATTATGCAAAATTAGTTGATCGAGCAAAAGCAACTAGAGCGCTGGACTTCAAGAAATTAATAGAATTGGATTTACTTGAAAGAAAGGGTAAGGGTAAAGCAACTTATTATATTTTAAAGGCAAAATAATTATATTAAAAGTCAACGCTTACAAGGCAGTGTATAATAAGGCTTTACGAGCGAAACAACTCCAATACCAAGACCAGTGCCAAAAAAAGGCTTAGCTAACAATAGAAAAAAATTGCGCCGGGATGAAAGGAAAATAGCCGATCTTATGAAGCAATATGAAGATAAAAAATCAGAGAATCCAGAGCTTCAAGAAACATACAGTAAAGTCGAAACAAGTTTTAATCAAATGCTTAATTTAATTGCTCCTCAATGGCAAGAAATCGATATAGGTACTCAAGCATTTTTTCAATCGTCTTTGCTTCAACTTTTAGATTTTTACCTAAAGTCTAGTTAATGACTTTTTATTTCTAACTGCAATTGACTAAAAGTCTGATAAACTCTGTACATATAAAATTGCGTAACCTACTATATGAACCTGGCTAAAAGTAAAAAACTTCGTTTTTTTCTAATTTTCGCTGTCGTAGCAGTAATTATTATTGGTTTTATCTTTTTATCTTCTAGAAATAATTCAAAATCTTCAAAAAGAATTATCACTCTGAATATAATTGATAAAGAAGTTAAAATCTATCAATTTAGCCAAAAGAAAAAAGCCCTAAACTCTGCTCTACTAACGCTTCAAATAATTAATTTAGAAAAAGAGAGGGCTAGATTCTCTATCTTCCTAGATCTAGATAATGATGACAAATTTGACGAGCAAGAAAAGGCTGTCGACGACGTGCCGGCCCTTATCGAAAAAAATCTTTCCAACGGATTTCCACTCAGATTCAACGATGAGAAAAAACTAAAAAAATTTCTCGATCTTTCTTTTGATAAACCGATCAAAACCAAAGTTCTGGTCAATGACCTGCCTCAAGAAGTTTCGGCAGAAAAAACCAAATTGGAAATTGGCGATATTTTTGCACCTGCTCAGGGCTTTAGCGGTTCGTCTTTCGTCTTTGCCCAGGAAAAAAAAGATCTCAGTAAAGTTCCTGTTTCCAATACTGGCGTCCAAGATCTTGACGGCAGAAAAGGCAAGCCCAACGAGTGCGTCCCCATCTCTCTGGCCAACTCTCTCCTCTGGCTTGGTAAAAAGCACAAATTTGATGATAAACTGCCGGAAGATAGCGACGATCTTATCGACGAGCTGGCAAAAGATTTAAAGTGGACAAAAGACGGCGTAAAAAATGAAAATATTCTAGTCGGTAAAGAAGCCTTTACCAAACGAAGAAAGCTCCCGCTTGTCAATAAAAAAATTGACAACGAGGTGATTGAGGGAGAAAGCCAACTCTGGAGCAGAATTGTTGAGGAGCTAAACAGAGGTGAGGATGTGGAGCTTCTGCTTGATTTTAAACAAAGTCCAAAAGGAAAAGCCGAAAAAGGCCACGCCGTAACGGTAGTGGCCGCGGATAAAAATAAAAAGGGCAAAAAGTTTATCAGCGTCCACGATCCTGCAACGCCCAAAGCCAGCGAAACCTACGAAGTCGATCGCAACGGACAAATTCTTGGCTATCCATTGGGAAAGGCCTATGTCAATTTTATTCTTTCCGAGTCGCTGATTAAAGAGTCGCCAACTCCGACTCAATCTCCCAGCAAAGCCCCAACTCCAACTTCCGCAGCCGTGCCAACAGCCACCCCAACGCCACAACCTGCTTCGGCAACCAACACGCCGACTCCAACAATATCATCATCCGCAACTTCCACGCCAACGCCTAATCTAACCGCCACGCTGACTCCAACCTTAACCGCAACGCCAACAGCCACTCCCTCGCCTACTCTCTCGCCTACTTAAAATGAAGATTTAAATAGTCTATTTCCGTTGGGAGGTGCGATTTCTGTCTATGTACCCCTCCAACCAACCTCTAAAACCACCAATATAAATATTTCCTTCCTCATCGGGATTTTTCATCGGATAGTAACCAATATTATCAGCTCCAGCATCTGTGATTTCAAACCTTAAATTACTTCCTACTGCTTTAAATTCTACCAAGCCTCTATCCCACATCTTAAGCAATCTTTCCCTTAAAGCCCTTCTCTGTTTTATAAATTCTTCCCTATCTTTTTTCGGAAATTCTCTTTCTAGATGTTCTTCAATATCTCCTTCATAAGGAGAGTCGCCAGTAATTCTAATCAAATCCACTGCAATAGCTTCTCTGATCTCATCTTTGGTAGCTCTTGCTAAATCGATGCCTGAAAAGGGGTTAGACAGATACAAGGATGATCTTTTAGCTCGTAGAGTTCCGTAAGTACTTGAAGGCAAGACTAATTCCCTCAAAGCGTCTAAATCAGCTTTTGTTAATCCCTCTCCCTCACTTGGCTCTTTTTTATCTTCTAAACTCATTATTTAAAATAAAGTTTTTTAAATTATAACGTCAATATATTAGACTTATTGCGTAATAAGAAATTTTAATTATTCCTTATGTCATTCTGGTAAGCTAAAACGGAGTTTTAGCGCATCCAGAATCGTTGTTAATCAATTTGTAGATTCTGGACAAGTCTTTCGACAAGCTTCGACCGTGAGGCTCAGACCGAATCGGCTCAAGACACTGAGCTAGATCGAAGTGCCAGAATGACAAATTGATTGCTAATTACGCAATGACTCTATTATATAAAATTTCCTTAATAAAACTTCGGCTTAGAAATTCCTTGAAAATGTTGGCGGTTGCGAGTGGTTTGAGTTTTTTTTATTAAGATTACTTATAAAGTTCGCTGTGAGTGCCTAACATCTCAAAAACAACTACCTTTTTACCCTCCTCATCTTCATATTCTGAAAATATTGCCCGCCAATCACCGGTTATGTTAATGCTTCTGTATCCTTTTAGGTTACCAGTTAAAGAATGATTATTGAGTAAAGGATGAGATTGATCTTGGATAAAAAAAGCGAGTCTTTTCCTGAAAGCGATTCTAATTGATAGCGGCGCTTTTTTAAGCTGTTTTAAGAACTTTGTAGAATAATCAATCCTGTTTACGTTTGGATTTGCTCTCATTGGCTATCATTTTATCTAAAAAATCTAAAGCTTTCTCTGGTTTATCAAAGGAAATAACTCGTCCCGCTTTGATATCTTCTTTGGATTCTTTCAAAGCCTGTAAGAGATAGTCTGTTGGCTCTTCCCTAGCGGTAAAGACTACCGTTTTTGTCTCGATAAAAAGCTTCAGAAGCCTGTTGATAACGGCGCTAAGACTCAATCCCATCTCCTCTGCTAAACTTTGAGCCTTCTTTTTAATAATTGGGTTTGTCTTTATGTTTATTACAGCTGTATTCATATATACAGAGTGTATAAAAAATATAGATTAATGTCAAGATGTTAATTTGAGAGTTTTTATCAGACTGTATAATAGGGTAAGTGATGATTTTAGCCACTAAAATTAATAATTTGGTTTAATAATCGTCGATCTTTGCCGGTTGAAAAATGGTAAAAAATAAATAATTTAAAGAGATAGACGAAGATATTATATACTTCATAGATTTAGTGACTCACAGCCAACTTTATAAATGAGAAAATCTAAAATTTTAGCCGTCTGTTTTGACATGTGGGGGACGCTTTGCGAAGGGGGCGCTGGTAGAGAGTGGGTAGATTTACAGCAAAATCTGGGCGCGTTATCAGTTGAAAAAAAGACATTTTATAAGCTGGGATTAGAGAATCTGCTTCTTCGTCCTTGGCCACTTTGTGATGGAATTCGTCATCTAGCTCATGCGTTGAATTTAAAAATAAATAACGATACAGTTGAAAAGGCTTACAAATCTTGGTGGCAGATCGTCAAGAAGTCTAAGCCGTATCCTGAAACAATTGAGGTTCTAAAAAAACTTAAACGCATGAACCTGCGATTAATCATCATCTCAAATACCGATCGCGAATCTTTCTACTTCAAAATTAAAGAATTTAAATTAAAAAAATACTTTGAGAAATTTTTTATTTCAGCCGAAATTGGCAGCCTTAAACATGAAGG
>JACQRR010000087.1 GCA_016206365.1 Candidatus Roizmanbacteria bacterium
CGGGAATCTATATAATTTAACTCTTTGAATCAGCGCAACTCTGGATTCCTGCTTTCGCAGGAATGACAGTTGTGTGTCAAGACTTCTGAAATCTTACTGCCTTTAACTGCTCTTGACAAAATATATATTTGAATGTATATTTAAATGTATATGCAATACATTACAACCACAGATTTAAGAACCAAGACTCCCGAGCTTATTAATACACTTAAACAAAAGGGGGAAGTGTCCCTTATCCACAGATCAAAGATCGTAGGAATAATTAAACCGGTTGAAGATCAACCCAAACCTTTTAATGTTAAGGCTTTTAAACAATTTGTCAAAGATTTACATCTTCCTCAGACTACCTATAAACAAAGAGAGACAATCTACAGAAAGCATTTAATGAAAAAGTATGGCAAAAATCTTTCTCGATACTAATATTTTTATCGATTTTGTAGAAAAAAGAGGTAAAAATATTGAAGATAAATTAGGACAACATGATTTAGTCGTTTCTCCACTCTCGATTCATATCCTTATCTATATAACTAAGAAAAAAATCCCAAACGAAAAATTGCTTAAAATAATCAATCTATTTCTCATAGTTGATTTTAATAAAGTTATATCTAAAAAGGCTTTACATGGTCCGACTAGCGATTTCGAAGACAATATCCAACTTCACAGCGCCGTAGCGGCCGACTGCGATTATTTTCTCACTAGCGATAGACTATTATTAAAAACAAAATTCTTCGGCAAAGCTCAGATTGTAAAAAGTTTATAATATGTGACTTTGGATCTATGAAGTGGGCCATTTTAATTTTGGGATAATTACCGCAGTAAGTATCAAACTTCCACCAATTAATGCATACAAACTGGGGATTTCCTTAAAAAAAATAAAGGCAAAAAATATGCCAAATATGACTTCAAGAAGTAATATAAGACTTCCGTAATTTGCCTCAACATATCTGAATCCGTAAACAACTAAAAAACTGGTCACAAGTGAGTTAACTGCAAATAGAATATTCGCAATCCATTGACTATTCAACATGAAAGGTATAAATTTCTCATGAAATAATATCGAAAGAGCTAATCCTAATAGCCCAGTCATAAAACTATCGATAAAGACAATTTGGGCAACTGAATAGTCCTTAGAAACTTTTTTTGAGAAAATATTCCATACTGCACTGCTCAATCCTGCCAGATTGGCTAAAAGGTAAAAAAATAACTTGTCTTTTTGAAGAGATAAAGAATAAATTAGCACTAAACCAAAGATTCCTATAATCAATGATGTTAGTTTTTGCTTGGTTATTTTCTCTTTGAAAAAATAATGGCCTATTAAATACCCCCCCACTGTTGATCCGGCATAAAAAAGAAAGTACGAAGTTCCAATGGCTATCTTATTGAAAACCACAAATATGCTAACCATCGTAACAAGATCTCCAAGACTTCGTAAGACGAACCATTGAGCGTCTTTTCTCCTAATTTGTTTCCAGAAATTAAATAAGAAAAATGGAACAATTAGTAAGGTAATAATAAAATTTCTCGTCCAGCTTTGAAAAAAAATTCCAAAATCAATTCCGATAAAACGAGAGTAAATTCCTAATAAGCCATATAATACCGTTGAAAAAAGGAGTGCAATAAGAGCTCTATTCATAATTAAACAATTTTATTACGTCTCAACTTTCTATCATTACTTTAAAATTGTTATTGCTTTTTATTAGTCTCTTTTTTTGACTTTTTCGGAGGACTAAAAACTGCCTTTGGCTTGCCGAACTTACAGACTAAAAAAGATTGCCTTCCGATAGCAACTCTATCTAATATTTGCGTGAGATTTTTTCTTAAATATGTGACTGATATTACATGTAAATTTTTCAAAGTTGAAATTTAGAGAATTAATATTCTTGCTAAAAATTTGAAATTTTGAAAAGGCTGCCGACGAAATATCCAACCAAAGCCGAGATCATACCGATCAGCATCATTTCTATCCCCTGCTGTAAGAAACTCCTACCTAAAGTTTTTTTGGCTTTGTAATAGCCTACTATAAATAAACTAATGGCACTAATAACCAT
Organism: Candidatus Roizmanbacteria bacterium; assembly: GCA_016206365.1. Classification (GTDB taxonomy): domain Bacteria; phylum Patescibacteriota; class Microgenomatia; order UBA1406; family GWC2-37-13; genus 2-01-FULL-40-13. The sequence continues at coordinate 2,049 of JACQRR010000087.1, forward strand.
TGCGGAGACGGCCGCATTCTTAATGGTCATAAAGAAAAATGGCGTAAGTGGTATAAAAGAACCTATTATCGCTGATACTCCTACGATAAATGCGGCGGGAATTGCTTGTTTTCTATCCACCGGTTCGAGTTTAAGCTCCTGCTCCATCATGATCTGTAGCCAAACATGTTTGTCAGAAGTTATTTTATCAACAATCTCATCCAAAACTTTCCCCTTAAAACCGTAATTTTCATATAAGGCTCTGACCTCTTCTCTCTCTCCTTCTGGAATATGGTCTATTTCCCACTTTTCCCGCTCCAATTCCGACTGATAATAATCTGCTTCGGCAATTTTTGCAGTATAGGCAACCGCGCCCATCGAGACGCTCTCGGCAAATGTCGCGGCCAATCCGGCCACAATCACAATCTGGCTTGAAGAAGTGGCCGCGGCAACTCCTAAAATCACGCCGAGTACATTAACTAACCCGTCTTGTCCGCCTAAGATAATCTCTGGTAGATTAAAACCCTTAAGATGGGCTTCGTGATGGTGAATATCAGTATGTATAGCTTTTCTTGTATGAGCGTTTTTTATCTTATCGACGTTATTGTCCAGAAAAGCTTGACGAGCTTGGTCAACTCTAGACATAATTGCTTAGTATAACTCTTTTCAGAATAATTCGGAAAAGATCAGTTTATCGGAAGAATCGGATACCTGATAAATCTGATATATCAGAAACTTCAGAAAATAAAAGTGCTATAGTAAAATTATGGCTATTTATGACGTCACTGACCTTAATGTTTATAAACGAGCCTTACAAGGATTAAAACTTATATATAAGATAGCTCATCAGATTCCAGATTCTCATTTACGCTTACGAAGTCAGATCATAAATTCTGGAGAATCAAATCCTCCGCTTATTGCAGAAGGTTTTGCAAAGAGAGCGTCTGTAAAAGAGTTTAAACGTTTCTTAACAATGGCAATGGGCTCATCCGACGAAACTATTACTCACGCTAGAGAAATCTATTTACTTTCTAACACTTATAAGAGAATTGATAAAAAATTATGTGCAGATCTTGGCAATGAATATAAAATTATTTCTAAACAGTTAAACAGTATGATAAAAAAGTGGATTGATTATCGCTGATTTATCCGATTTTATCTGAATTTTCAGATATCTGAAACTCTGATCCTCCGATCTCTTCCGAATTCTTCTGAGAAGAACTTATTTGTAGTACTCTCTTACCTGGAAAAGGATGTAGAGCGAAAGAAGAGTGCCAATTAAAAGTGATCCCAGACTAAATGTGGCTATATTTTGCACTCCGCCAACCAGTGCCGCATAATATACTAAATTCCAAGCTTTTCTCTCTCTTTTGAACAATCCTGGAATGGCCATGGCTTCTAATACGAGTTGAATGCCAGAAAAAATCAAAGTAATGATAAAATTTGTTCCGACGGTTACTCCCCCCAATAAAAAACTAAATGGAGATAGTAGCGCACTCAAACCAAATACAGTTAATACTGCTGGAAGAGTTACAATAAAAATAACAACCATTGCCCACGGCGCAAACTTGACTATGACTTCTTTAATATTTTCAGGCAGAGCTGGTGCCTTTTTAACCAAATATTCGTGGAGTAAATTTTCAAGTTGATTGAGATAGGTTTTATAATCTCCCTTGGTAGTCATTATTGTAAAGCCTAATATAGATTTACCAATTTGTCAACAGATTTTTGAAATTTTTGAAGCTGAGGATTAGGGAGAAACTCTGGCAGCATACATAAGAAGAAGCATTGCGGCTACGATAACAAACACCACTCCTATTTGCATAACAGGAGACATTTCTTTATTAGTAGTTTTAGCTGAAACAGTACGAGTTATTTTCTTTTTTCTCTTTGCCATATTATTCAGAATAAATTACCATATGTTTTTTGTCAAGGGGTAAACCAATAATAAATATAAAATATTAATTTAAGGCTCTAAACGAGATTTTTATGGTATAATAGTTAATCGTACTGACGATAGAAGATGGAAAGTAGAAGATAGATTAAAGATGATGAATGGTAGCAGATAGAAAAAAATCAATCCTCAATCTTCTAGCTTCAAATTTCTATCCTCTATCATCAATCATCTATCGTCAAATAACCTTATGTCACGACTAAATATATTTTTACTACTAATACTTGCTGGCTTGCTCATATTTGCCCAGACAGATTCAGCGTTGGAGGAAAAATCAATCAACTCCGATCCTCCCCTGGCCATAACAACAACCCCAACTGCTACCCCCACTCCCACCCCAATAATTGCCCAACCCGCCTCCGTTTCTATTCCAAAAATTCAGATAACAGCCCCAATTGAACCGGTAGGAACAGATGAAAATGGCAAGATGCAGCTTCCCCAAGACATAAACGTAGTTGGCTGGTATTCGTTGGGGTCTAAGCCGGGAGAGGCAGGCAACGCCGTCATAGCAGGACACTTGGATTCAGCCACTGGCGAAGGAGCGATATTCTACAATCTTAGGATAGTTGAACCAGGGGATGAAATTATCATCAACGATCAGACTGGAAAAGAATATAGATTCGTTGTAACCGAGAAAGTGATTTACCCTTACGACCAGGTTCCGATCGACAAAGTCTTTGGCAAAAGTTCGCAAAAGAGGTTGAATTTGATTACCTGTACCGGCGTCTGGAATCCGTTAGAAAAAAATTATTCCCACCGAACCGTCATTTTTTCGCAGCTCCTTGAATAAAAACTGGATCGGCAACGTCAGCTACAAAAAAAGTGCTCCTCTTTTCATCTTGACATACCTTTGAAAAAGACATAGAATGGGATTCATGCAAACAGTTCTTCTCGTCGAAGACGATGAAGAATATAGAGAAATCCTTTCGGAAATACTTAGAGATTCTAACCTAGGCGTTGTTGAGGCGGCTAATGGCGAGGAGGGATTGCGTGCACTGCAAAAATCCTCGATTGATCTCATTCTTCTTGATTTGATCATGGTCAAGATGGATGGAATCAAATTCTACAACCGATACAAAAAATTAATCAAGAAAAAAATTCCTATACTTATC
>JACQRR010000092.1 GCA_016206365.1 Candidatus Roizmanbacteria bacterium
AATTGTTATAAATATTATATTGTTTCTACCGATTCCTTCGCTGTCACTATATCCAAAAGTTCATTTGTTATCTTTTCCTGTCGTAATTTATTACCAATCAGCGTTAAATTATAAATGATATCTGTGGCATTATCAGTGGCGTTCTTCATCGCCAACATTCTTGAGGCATGCTCTACCGCTTCACTGCTTATGATTGCGCCTCTTATCTTCTCCTCAAGATAGCTTTTGAGAAGAGGCTCTATTATTTTCTCAGCAGACGGCTCTATAACATAGTCTAATCTCAAAGCTCTTTTTTCTATTTCTTCTCTGCCCCATTCAAAAGGTAAAAGATTTTCCTCAACAGATTCCGATCTAAATGCTGAAATATATTTATTGTAAATGATTGAAACAGCATTATAATCTCCGCCCAGATAACGTTCCAAAACATAAGAAAATATTGCAGATACCTCATTCAAAAACTTTGCAGCTGAAAAATCAGCGATCACCTTTCCTGCCATACGAGCAACAAACTGGCTTCCTTTTAATCCAACAGTTACAAAATCTGTTTTTGAGAAGTCTAGATTAATTTGAAGCATAAACCTGTATACATTGACGTGAAAAGCGCCACACAAGCCTTTATTTGAAGAGATAAAAACAACGAGTTTTCTGTCCATTTTGCTTGCACTTGACTGCAATAATTTCGACGTTTTCTTGTCCATGGTTGGCAATAGTTTTTCAATGACAGCGGCAAGCGTATCTTGGTATGGCCTCGCTTCAACTTCAGCCTGCTGCGTCTTCCTCATCTTGATAGCCGAAACCATCTGCATAGCCTTTGTGATTTTTCTTACGTTGCGTATCGATTTGGTTTTTTTTCTAACCTGTCTTAAATTCATATACCCCCTCGTCATCCCGAGGAGCAAAGCGACGAGGGATCTAGTAAAACGTATACGCTCACGCTAGATTTCTCGCTAATCGCTCGAAATGACACTAAACTGATAAAGTATCTGTTACAAATTTTTTAAGCTCCTCCTCATCTTTTTTATCTAACACTTTATTTTTATTGATTCTATCCATGAGTGATTTCCCTCTTTTTTTTAAATCCAAAAGCAGCTTTGTTTCAAAATCTTCAACTTTATCCAGCGAAAGCGTATCCAGATAGCCATTGCTAGCAGCCCAAATGACCAGTACCTCCTCGCTTAAGCTGTATGGCTGATTTTTTTTCTGTTTTAAAACTTGTGTTATTCTGGTGCCTCGTTTTAAAAATTTTTTAGTTTCTTCATCCAACTCCGACTCAAACTGTGAGAAGGCTGCCATCTCGCGATATTGTGCTAAGTCAAGCTTCAATTTACCAGAGACAGATTTTATAGCTTTGGTTTGAGCGTTACCTCCAACCCTGGAAACCGACAGGCCTACATTTATAGCTGGCCTTATTCCTGCGTTAAAAAGATCTGTTTCTAAGTATATTTGTCCATCGGTTATCGAGATGACATTGGTTGGAATGTAAGCTGAAAGATCTCCCTCCAAAGTCTCGATGATTGGCAAAGCTGTGAGAGAACCACCACCATATTTTTTATTCAGTCGACAAGCCCTCTCAAGAAGTCTGGAATGAAGATAAAAAATATCGCCTGGATATGCCTCTCGTCCAGCCGGCCTTCTTAAAATAAGCGAAATTTCTCTATAGGCCCAGGCATGTTTTGACAAATCGTCATAGATTACTAACACATCTTTACCCTTATCCATAAAGTATTCCCCTATGGCTGCTGCTGAATAAGGAGCCAAGTACTGCATAGCGGCAGAGTCTGATGAAGAAGCAGTCACTACAATTGTATATTTTAGGACTTCGTACTTTTTCAGAAGATCTATGATCGAAGCGACCTTTGAATTTCTCTGACCAACTGCGCAATAGATGCAGATTACATTTTCATTTTTTTGATTGAGTATTGTGTCGATCGCCAGGGTCGTTTTACCGGTTCCTCGATCACCTATTATCAGTTCTCTTTGTCCACGCCCAATAGGAATAAGCGCATCGATAGCTTTTATGCCGGTTTGAATTGGGCTACTTACGGGTATTCTTTGTACTACTCCCGGCGCTACTTTTTCGACCGGATAAAATTCTTTTGCAGCAATTTTAGCCGAGCCGTCCAATGGATTTCCCAGCGAATCGACGACTCTTCCTAAGAGTGCTTGAGAAACTGGGATAGAAAATGTGTGTCCAAGAGCTCTTGCCTTGCTGTCTGAATTTATTGACAAATAATCACCCAAAACAACGGCTCCCACGTTAAATTCGTTAATGTCGATGACAAAACCAATCTGCTTCTGCTCAAACTCAATCAGCTCACCGAAACTTATACCATCTAAACCTTCCAAAATAACTACTCCGTCTTTCACCTCTATCACAATTCCTTCCTCTTCGGCTTTTATTTTTCTCTCTACAGACTGTAATTCCTTCTCTATTTTTTGTAAATATTCATCAATCAATTTCATACATGTAGTCTCTCAATCTGTTTAACTGTCCCCTCAAGCTTAAGTCGATCACCTTGCTGCCAATTTTGATCACAACACCTGCGACGAGATCTTTATTAATGACAAAATTGAGTTGAGAGCCTTTTAATCGAGGAATATATTGATATAAAGATGCTAGTTCGTCACTATTGAGGGTATAAGCCGAGATGAGAGTGACTTTCTCTTTTTCGTTCTTTAGAAGTTCATCAAGGTATTTCTTGAGATTATCTTTAATGTCTCTGCTAATTTTCATAATAGACTACCTCTTTCGCCAAATTCTTAAGGATATACTGAGTAACTTTCTTTTTAGTCTCGGCATCGAGATATTCCTTAAATGCTCTATCAACGATATCGATACTCAAATCGACCAGCCTCTCTTTTATGGCTTGATTTAGTTTTTGTCTCTCTTCCTCAAGCTGTTTTTTTCCTCGACTCTTGATCTCCTCTGCTTCTTTTTTGGCTTTTGTAATTAGCTCCTGTTTGATCTCCTCTGCTTCTTTTTTGGCTTCTCGCAAAATTCTATCCACTTCAATCTTCATCTCCTGCTTCATTTTTGTCTGTTTTTCACTTAAGCCTTCTTCGTCTTTTTTTAATTTTGCTAGAGTTTCTTCTGCTTCCTTTTCCTTTCTTCGCTCTTCCTCTAAAAAATGAGAAAAAGGAGCAGCTATAAACTTCTTAAAAATTAGGAAAAACAGGACAAAATTGATCAATTGAGCAACAAGCTGTTTAAAATCTATTCCTAGTTGTTCCATAATTGTTCACTTTCTAGACAAATTTCAAAATAAGCGATACCACCAGAGCGTAAATAGCCACCGCCTCGGCAAAGGCAATGGCTAGAATCATGGTAGTGCGTATTGCTGACTCAGCCTCTGGATTTCTTCCCAAAGACTCCATGGCTTTTGCGCCAATATTTCCAATTGCAATGGATGGACCGATCACTCCAAGAGCAATCGTTAAAGCTACCGCAAATAATTTTGCATTTTCTCCACTCATAGCTAATCACCTCCTTTTATATTAATGACTTTTAGCTGTGGCGTTTGAGATAAAGACTGCCGTCAGCATTGAAAAGACAACCGCCTGTATCAACCCCACAAATGTCTCAAGCAATAGAAATGGAAAAGAAGCCAAAATTGGCATCAAAAAAGCGATGATCGTCAACAGGACCTCTCCTGCAAAAATATTTCCAAACAATCGGAATGAGAAAGACAGTACTTTTGAAAATTCAGAAACTACTTCTAATAATCCGGTAAAGAGTGAGATTGGATTGGAAAAGTTGAAAAATTTCCTTAAATAACCCATAAGCCCCAATTCTCTAGCTCCAAAATATTGGATGGAAAAAAAAGCAACCAAGGCAAGGGCAAGCGTAGTATTTAAATCAGTTGTATTGCCTCTGAGAAGTGGAACGAAATGATACTTTAGTTCTGTTTCGCTAGGCAGAGGGCTGTACCTGGCTTCGGCAACTTGAACAAGAATGCTTCCCACCCCAGGAAGCAGTCCAAACCAATTCAAAAGAAGAATGTAGATAAACAAAGATCCCAAGAGAGAAAAAAGTGATCCAATTTTTTCACCCACGGCATTCTGAAAAAAATTGTACATACTTTTTAAGCTAAACTGGATAAGATAAAAAAAATTTACCCGTTTTGTTTTTTTTATTTCTTCACTATAGTAAATAGCAATGAAGAAAAAAAGAATTATAACTATTACGGCGGCAAGATAAGAGTTTGTAACAGGAAATGCAAAAAAATCAAACAAATGATCGGGTTTGATGCTAATATGTGGACTTTTATTCATCTTTCTTTCAACAGCTTGAATATGTTATAAAAACTCGCTAATGTTCCCAAAAATAGAAAAACAAAGAAAAAAACTGGCTTAACCCCCAACCAATAGTCTAATCCTAAACCCAAAAAAACTCCTCCAATAATAGGCGTGAGTAAATAATAACCGATATTCAGATAACTAAAATCAATAAACTTCTTATGGTAATCGAGCCTCGGCTTTATTTTACTTGCTGCAATTTTCTCAAAATTTCCTTCTTGATCAACTGTGTAAACAACTCTATCTTTTTTCATTCTATCATTAGCTTCTAATTTCGTCAACCCCGACTTAGTCGGGGACAACTCAGAGTTGTTGGCTGAAAATACATCGCTTAACTGGTCATTAAAAAACTCCGACGAAGCAGTTTCTTCAGTCCGTTTAACAGCCATCTGAAGTTTTCGACGCCGAAAACGAATTAATCTAGATAATCTCATATTAACTCGTGTAAATTAATGATCTAGGCTAACCTTATCCAAATCCACTGCATTATCGATTAACACGCTAAGCCTTCCATCCCGGTCGTTGATCTTACCTTTGAGCATGATCACTCTATTTATACCTATTACATCTCTCAAACGCACAAACAATTTAGGAAATATTACACATTCTATTGATCCTGTTTCGTCAAAAATATTGATAAAGGCCATATCAGAATTATCTTTTTTGGTTTTTATGATTTTTTTAGCGCTGACGATTCCTGCTAAGATGTGAGTTCTATTTACATCTTCAACACTTATCTCGCCAATTTTTTTAGTTGTTTTCTTTTTGATCAGATCTTGGAATTTCAAAAGAGGATTTTTAGTTATTAAAAAACCAATAACTTCCCTTTCCATCTGAAGAATTTCTTCCTCATTAAAATCTTCAATTGCGGTAAAATCATCGACGAACTGCGCGCCTGAACTTTCTTTTACAAAAAGGCTGTATTGGCCTTTTTCTGCCTCAATTTTTGCGGCGGCTATTTCTTTTACAATTTTTGGGTAGTTAGCAAGAAGTGTTGCTCGATTCGCGAACTGTGAAAAAGCCCCAGCTTTGATCAAGCTTTCAACGGTCTTTTTATTTACTCTGCGCAAATCTACCCGATAAAGAAAATCTTTAAGGCTTTTAAATGGAATTTCTTTGCGGGCCGTCAAAATAGAATCAATCGCAGCTTGGCCTACATTTTTTATAGCCGAAAGGCCGAATCGAATCGCATCTGATTCAATCGAGAAACTTAGTCGAGATCTATTTATATCTGGAGGCAAAACTGGAATATCCATTTTTCTACATTCTTCAATTGCTTGGGCCATTTTAGTCTCACGCTGTGGTCCAGCCATACCCGTAAGTTCAGCAGAAAGAAGCGCAGTCATAAACTCCACAGGAAAGTTTGCTTTCATATAGGCGGTCCAGTAAGCAATCAATCCATAAGATGCCGAATGAGGTTTATTAAATCCATAAGCAGCAAACTTTTCGATAAAATTAAAGATTTTCTCGGCTAAACTTTTTTTATAGCTATTTTTGATACAACCCTCAATAAATTTTTCTTTTTCCTTCTTCATCAACTCTTTCTTTTTTTTCCCCATGGCCATTCGCAGGTTATCAGCCTTATTCATAGTGTACCCTGCCATGCGATTTGCAATTTCCATCACCTGTTCCTGATAGACTAAAATGCCATACGTCTCCTCAAGAATAGGCTCAAGATCGGGATGTAAATATCTAATCAACTTTGTATTTTTCTTGTTTTCCAAAAAAGAGGGAATAAGATCCATGGGGCCTGGTCGATATAAGGCAACCATGGCTGAGATATCGCTCATTCTTGTTGGTTTTAGATCTTTCGCCAATCGCCTCATCCCAGAAGATTCAAGTTGAAATACTCCCACAGTCTCGCCTCTGCCTATAAGTTCAAAAGTTTTTTTGTCATCTAAAGGTACCTGATGAATATCAATTTTACTTCCTGTAGATTTTTTTACATATTCTATTGCCCGTTCCAGAATAGTAAGATTGCGTAGACCTAAAAAATCTACTTTTAGAAGCCCTATTGCCTTGTTTCCTGACACTGCATTCAAATCAAGGCAGTACATGTCGTACTGTGTAATGACACGGTTTTCTTTAAACTCTCTCTGAAGCGGAACATATTCGACTAGCTCTTTATCAGCTATTACAACGCCGGCAGCATGCACCGAAGCATGGCGGGGTAGACCTTCTATTTTTCTTGCTACATCCAAAACTTTTTTTGTATCCTCCTCAGATTGGTAGGCAAACTTGAGGCTAGCTGATTCCTCTAAAGCTTGAGATATGGTCATCGAAAATCCTTGTCTTCCTGGAGGAATCATTTTGGCTAACCTGTCTCCTTGGGCATAAGACATTCCCAGGGCCCTAACCACGTCTCTTACCGCCAGACGAGCCTCCATGCTACCAAATGTGATAATCTGAGCGACCTTCTCCTCTCCGTACTTTTTAGTAACATAGCGTAGAACTTCCTCTCTTCTAATGTCTGCAAAATCAATATCTATGTCTGGTGGCGTAGGCCTATCTGGGTTTAAGAATCTTTCAAAAGGAAGATTATATTCTAGAGGGTTAATATCTGTAATCCCCAAAACGTAGGCCACAAGCGATCCTGCCACAGACCCTCGACCTGGTCCAACCGCTATACCGCTTTTTTTGGACCAGTTGACGAAATCTTGAACGATTAAAAAATAGGTGGCGTAACCTTTTTTGTTGATGATATTAAGTTCATACTCAAGTCTCTGTTTTACTACTTCATCATTTTCTTTCTCTAATCTATCAATTCGTGAATAGACGAGATCTTTTAGATATTGATTTACCGGCTCTTTCTTGGGAGTTTCAAAATTGGGCAGAATCCACTCCCCATAAGGAATTTCAACATTACAAAGATCTGCTATTTTTAGCGTATTATCAACCGCCTCTGGCAGATCGATAAAGCTGCCCCTCATCTCTTGGGATGATTTGAAATAAAAATCAGGATTGTCAAACATTGTCAACGGCCGATTCTTCTCAAAAATGGTCCGTAAAGTTTGGATACAAAGGAGTATCTCTTGAGCATATGCGTCTTCTTTGTCGAGATAATGTACGTCGTTAGTGGCAACAAGGGGGATGCCATATTTTCTTGAAAGAGTGATGAGATCTTTGTTTATTTTATCAAGTTTATCCATCTTGGGGTGGCGTTGGATCTCAAGATAAAAATTATCGGCAAATATCTCAATATATCGTTCTACCAATCTCTCTGCCTGGTTAATTTGATCGTCAAGAAGTAAAGATGGTATTTCTCCGTTGAGACATCCCGAAAGAGCAATAATACCTTCCCTATATTTTTCGAGCAGTTCGAAATCAACTCTTGGTTTGTAGTAAAATCCCTCAAGGTGAGCTTTTGTAACTATCTTTAATAAATTTTTATAACCGGTTAGATTTTTTGCAAGAAGGACAAGGTGATACTGATCTTTATCATAGCCTGGCTGTTTATCAAATCGGCTATTTTTTGCTTTATAAACTTCAATTCCTATAATTGGTTTTATACCAATTTCTTTTGCCTTGATAAAAAATTTAAAAACACCGTAAAGTGCTCCGTGATCAGTGATAGCAACAGCCGACATTCTAAAATCCTTTGCCTTGGCCAAAAGATCGTCAATACGGCACATCCCATCTAATAGCGAGTACTCTGTATGTGTATGAAGATGGACAAATGACATTTTCCCTCCCGTGTCATCCCGAGGAGCGCAGCGACGAGGGATCTAGCGAACGAAGTGAGCGTTTACGCTTCGCTAGATTCTTCGCTTTGCTCAGAATGACATTAAATTGATAATTTTTCTATAAGTTTTTTCTTTACAATAATAGGGTCAGCTTTACCTTTTAGTTCACGCATAACTGCTCCAACTAAAAACATTACCGCGTTTAGTTTCCCCTTCTTGTAGTCGTTAACAGCTACAATATTTTTTTTAATAATTAATGTAATACTATTATTTAATTCAGCTTCGTTAAAAGAATTTGCTATATCTACTTTTAATTTTTTAACAGCTGCTATTTCTTCGATTAACTTCTCAGCTGTTTTGTCGGTACTTAATTGATTTCTAAATTTATTAAGCAAGAGATTAACAACTTCTTGAGCTGTTATTTCAAGCTTTCTAATTTCAGGATGCATCATTATTTCCTCAAAACTCTTTGTCATACCTAACTCTCTTGTGAGTGTAAAAGCATCCGATTCTTTAATTTTAAAATCTTTAATATACCTTTTTAGTTTCTGTTGTGGCAATTCCGGAATATTGATAGAAGCGATATATTTTTTTGCAAAAGTCATTGGCGGTATATCCGGCTCAGGAAAATATCGATAATCGTGCGCCTCCTCTTTTGACCTCTGACTATATGTTACACCCTTTTTCTCGTCGAATCCCCTGGTTTCCTGAAGTGGCGTTTTTCCCTTTCCCAGAAGTTCAATCTGCCTTTCAACCTCGTACTCTATCGCCTGTTTGACAAAACGAAATGAATTAATATTTTTGACTTCAACTTTATAATTCGGTAGTCGGATTTCAGTTTTGAGTTTTTCTGTCTTTGACTTTTTACTGACTACTGATAACTGACTACTGACAACTGAAATATTCGGTTCTATCCTCATACTCCCCTTCTCCATATCCGCATTCGATACCCCAAGATAACGAATGATCACATGAAGTTCTTCCAAAAAAAATTTCACATCGTCTGCATTATCAAAATCCGGTTCTGTCACAATTTCCACCAATGGTACTCCAGACCGATTAAAATCAACCAATGTCTCCTGCCCAACATGTAACAATTTCCCTGTATCCTCCTCAAGATGAACACGTCGAATTCTAAACAATTTTTCATTGTTAGATTGTTTCATTGTTTCATTGTTACTACTTTTGACTTTTGACTTTTGACTTTTGACTTTGAGCCAGCCGTTGTTGGCGATTGGTTCATCATACTGACTTATCTGGTATCCTTTGGGTAGATCGGGATAAAAATAATGTTTTCGATCGAACTTCGAAACGTTGTTAATTTTGCAGTTTAGAGCTTTTCCAATTAAAACAGTCCATTCGACAGCTTTTTTATTTGGCACAGGCAGAGCACCCGGTAATCCTAAACAAACAGGACAGACTTGACTATTTGGTTCTTTAGCAAAATAATTAGCAGAGCACTGGCAAAACATTTTCGACTTTGTCATTAGTTCAACATGAACTTCTAATCCAATATAAGATTTAGGTTTATTCATATTTCAGGTTTTATTTGATAAAATTTTGTCTCCTGTTCAAATGCAGATCCCACTTGATAAAGCAATTCCTCCTTAAAATGGGGTCCTATTATTTGTATTCCAACCGGTAATCCTTCGATGAACCCGCTTGGAATATTTAAAGCAGGGACTCCGGCAACGTTCACCGGACACATAAAGACGTCAGAAAGATACATTTGTAAAGGATTGTCTATTTTTTCGCCGATTTTAAAAGGAATCGACGGCGATGAGGGGGCGATCATAACGTCGACTTCTGCAAAAGCTCTTTCGAAATCTTGCTTGATCAATCTTCTTACTTTGGCGGCTTTCAAATAATAAGCATCATAATAACCGGCTGATAAGGTGTATGTACCAAGCATAATCCTTCTTTTGGCTTCCGCGCCAAAAAGATTTCTTTCTCCACCATAGCGAATTCCATCAAATCTGGCCAAATTTGAGCTGACTTCAGATGGAACCAATATGTAATAACATGCCATCGCATATTCAGTATGGGGAAGAGAAACTTTTTTTAATTTTGCACCCAGCTTCTCAAAGATTTTAATCGTGTCATAAAAATTTTCTTCAACGCTTTTATCAATTCCTTCGACAAGGTATTCTTTTGGAAAGCCGATTTTTAAACTTTTAATTTTTTTTTCTAAAAATGATGCGTAATTTAAAACCGGTATTGAAGAAGATGTTGCATCATACGGGTCATTACCCGCTGTGACTTCAAGAGCGAGTGCATTATCATAGACTGTTCTTGTGATGTGACCGATCGTATCAAATGACGATGCCATGGCAATAATTCCGTAGCGAGAAACTCTTCCATAAGTAGGCTTTAATCCAACCAAATTGCAAAAAGCCGCGGGCAACCTAACCGAGCTTCCTGTATCAGTGCCTGTAGCCATCAGACACTCACCCGAGGCAAGAGCCGCTCCTGAACCGCTACTTGATCCTCCGGGTACTCGATCAAGATTATAAGGATTGCGCGTTGGGCCATAATCTGAATTTTCGCCTGACGAACCATGCCCCCATGCGTCTTCGTTTGTTTTACCTAAAATGATTGCTCCTGCTTCTTTAAGTTTTCTCACAACCGTCGCGTCAAACGGAGGAATATAATCTTTAATTATTTTTGCTCCGGCAGTTGTTCTTAAATCTTTTGTTGTAAAAAGATCTTTTAAACCTATTGGAATTCCAAGGAGAGGTTTCGTTCTGAATGCTTCTGTTGATTTTCGGATCAACCTATCTGCTTCTTTTGCCTTCTCTATCGCCCTTGACTCATCTATAGTAAGAAATGCGAAAAGTTTCTTATCAATCAATTTAATTCTTTGTAAACAGGCTTTTGTTAGCTCTAATGCAGAAAAAGACTTTTTTTTAAGGCCACCTATTGCTTCCTTAATTGTAAGATAATAAATTTCCATTAGTTGTAAAGTTAGAGATTAAAAATTGACTTGGTTTTGATAAATCCGTTCTTTTTTGCTTTTGCGTTTTTGCTTGCTTCTTCTTGAGTTAAAGATCTTTCGCTAGATTGTATATCCTTTTTGTACACTTTTACTAAGTCGGTCAACTGTGCAATTGGTTCGACCTTATCGGTATTTATTTTATTTAGTTTGTTAATGTAATCAACAACCTCGGAGAGTTGCTCTTGAAATTTATTAATTTCTTCCTGAGTTAAGGGAAGATTTGCCAGTCTAGCAATATGCTTAATTTCATCTTCGGTGAGAATAATCTTTTTCTTCATGGAGAAATTATACTTTATTTTTGCTCAATAACTAAGATTAACGGAGTTTGTTCGTCGGCTTGTCCCATTGGATTATCGGAAAATATTTTTTCAATTAATTTATTATCCTGACCTGTTGAGTTGCCTAGTACTTTCTGACCAAGGTCATTAGCGTCGATTATCACAACACCAAAGAAATTGTTGAATTGTTGAATTGTTGAATTGCTTTTTTTAACAATATAACCATTTAACAATTTAGCAATTTTGTCATGAATTTGTTCAGAGACTCCCTGTGGATCCTTCGGCCCCAATTTAGCCGACACATTCGAGGGATATAGCGAATATTCTGTCGGACCGTCAATAGACGCAACTTCCTTTCCGGCAATCTTGTAGAATAATCCATGAAATCCTAGCGGTTTTGTTATAAACGAAATCAAAGCCGCTAACAAAATCCGTGGTAACCCCGCTTCATTAATTGCTAGCTGCATTGTCCAGGGACTTCCCAATCCTATACCATAGGGAGTTTTTTTGACATATTTTGCTATTAAATTTGCCCAAAAACCCGTTTTAATATCCCAGATAAAGTACGACCTTCCCTGCGCAATGGCGACTATCTTTTCTGATACAACAATAAAAAAATTACTGTTTAATAAATCTGCAAATTTCGTATCAGATATCGTTATATCGATATAACGATATACATTTGCTCTTATTTTTTTGACTATATCGTCACCCTTTTTAAATATTTCTGTTTTTAGCGGAAATCTCAAATAGTTTTTTCCTTTGACTCTAATCTCTAATTTTTTACCTTTATTTGGACTTACCCCGAAGGCGCGCCCCTCGGCAGTGCGAGGCCGTAAGCTTCCAGGCCGAGCTAAGAGTTCTTTGCGGTCAAAGAAAATTCTCAACCATATCTCGATATTTAACAGCCTCCAAAATAACATTGTGTCACTGTTTTTTCCTTCAATAAATTTTTGAAAAGCGCCTAAAACAGCCCCCTGATTAAAATACGGCCTTCGGGCAAATGAATCGCTTAAAAATATTGAGTAAATTTTGTTTTTCATCCTTATAAACCATTCATATTCTGGAGTAGTAAAACCTATTTTATTTCTTCTCTTCAAGATTAACGCAGGAAGCAAATCTTTTATGCTTTGTCTTAAAATATATTTATTCCAACCGTTTTCAATAATTGCATCGTCAGGCAGAGAAAATAGATAACGAAGCAGATTAAAATCCAAAAAGGGTACTCTTCCTTCTATTGAAAATCTCATCGCATTCTTATCTTCATAGCGAAGCAAAGACGGTAAACTATTTGAAAAAATATCTTCAATGAGTCTTTTTTTTAGATTGTAGTTCTCTACGATGAACTTTTCGCTTGAAAACTTTTGTCTAAACTTTTTATTCAGTATATCCGCTGGTTCAACATTTTTTTTAATTCCCAGTATATCGTTATATCGATATAACGATATAGACAAAATTACACCGAAAGATCTAATAAACTCTTTAAGAAAAAGAAAATATCTTTTTTCCTTCCAAAGCTGTCTAAGATAGACGAAATAATACGGAATATATCCTGCCAGGATCTCATCCACACCCTGCCCGTCTAAAAGAACCGTTACATATTTATGCGCTTCTTGCATAACTTTGTATTGCGCATAAGGACCTGTACTTATAGTTGGCTCCTCCTGTGTTTGAACAAATTCTTCAATCTCATTAAAAAACTCTTCTGGTTTTGGCTTAATTTTATGACTTTTGACTTTGGACTTTTGACTTTGGACTAGTTCGTCTATATAATTTTCCTCATCATTGGAGAAACCGGGAAAAATGGCAGAGAAAGTATTCTGTATTTTACCAACTGACTCCGCCTCTTTAACTTTTTCCTTAAGTAGTTTGCTTACAACCGAGACGATAGTTGAAGAATCTAGTCCACCAGACAAACATGTCCCAACTGGCACTTCGGAAATAAGTCTCAAACGGATAGTCTCGATTAACTTTTCTTTAAATATCTCTATATCTTTTTTTCGTAGAAACACGCCATGGCGTGTTTCTACCATTGTTCTCAATTCTTCCTCTAAATTTGTATATTTGGTTATTTGAAATTTGTCATTCTGCATTATCATCATCTCTCCCGGCCTCAACCTATAGACACCTTCAAAAAACGTCTCACTCTGATCGTCGTGAATCCTGTATCTAAGGTAGCGATAAATGATCCTATCATTTGGTTTTTTTGAAATAAGTCCTGAAGAAATAAGAGGTTTAATTTCTGAAGAAAAAATAATTCGAGAAGTGTCACGAGTGACAGAATCTATCGAATTATTAATCAAGGAAAAATAAAGAGGTTTTATTCCAAAATGATCCCTCGCCAGAATTAATTTTTGCTTTTTAATATCATACAAAGCAATTCCAAACATTCCGTTAAATCTATCGAAGCATGATTCACCCCATTCTTCGTATCCATGAACGATCACTTCAGTGTCTGATTTTGTTTTAAATATATGCCCTTTTTCTGAAAGAATTTTTTGCAGATCTCGATAATTATAAATTTCTCCGTTATAGGTAACAACAATGGACTTATCTTCGTTATAAATTGGTTGATCGCCACCCTTTCGGTCAATAATTGCCAAGCGTCGATTCAGCAAAGAAACTTTATCATCTATATAAAAACCTTTTCCGTCAGGCCCGCGGTGCAATAATTGTTCAGAAAATTTTTTGATCAATTTATCGTCCCTGAATCCGTAAAATCCTGCTATCCCGCACATCTTTAAAATTTCTAATTTCTAAAAGGAGTTACGCAGTAAATTTTAGTTTAACTTGTCATTGCGAGCAAAGCGAAGCAATCCCATTTGAGATTGCCACGTCCCGTCCACTGGCGGGACTCGCAATGACAGTAGAGTGCGTAAGTCCTTTTAATAACAATATGGAAACTAAAATTAATACTCCACGAGTTTCGCACTTTCTGTCATCCTGAGGAGTGAAACGACGAAGGATCTCTGAACTTGCTTCAGTCTTTCATTCGCAAGAGATTCTTCGCGGAGTTTACAC
>JACQRR010000103.1 GCA_016206365.1 Candidatus Roizmanbacteria bacterium
ATATTTGATATTTGATATTGAATTACCTTTCCCCATCCAACTCTGCAACTATCCATAGTTTCTAATGTGTGATTAACAACTAAGTTTCCTGTTCTTTTGAAAATATTGAATACATGAAATGAATGATGCGGTAAAGTTTGGTTTGATAAAAATTTATATTTAAGCATATCAAACTTTCCTTTGCCAATTTTTTTTTCTAGTTCAAACTTCTCGCTCAAAAGAGCTACATAGTCTTTACTTTTTATATTTTTCAGCAATCCATTACCAATCCAGTACGCTTCCACCACACGGAGATTAAAAGGATCTTTTATCTTATTCTCCAAAGCGATTAACTTCAAGTTTAAATATAAAGTATCAAATTGGGATAGAATTCGCTCTACCTCTCTGTCTCCGATTTCGGCTCGTAAGTGATCTACTAAAGAAGAATTTTTAGGAGGGCCGCAGTAGCCAAAGTAATTGGGTGCCGAAGAATAACGAGCACAAAGTAGTAAACCTTTAGCATCCATAATGTCACTCTGGTAAGCGATGATTTTTGAAGCGCATCCAGAGTCTAGAATAGATTCTGGACAAGCCAGAATGACTTAATATAAACAACATTGCTACTCCAATTAAGAGAGAACTATAAAAATCTTTTGGAAGGAATTTAACCCCGGCAATTGATCCGTTTAAAATGTTACCCACAACAACAGCAAAAGAAAGAATAAGAGTTACCAAGCTTGCGGGAGCAAATTTTAAAGCTTTGTACCAGGTAAAAACGTAAAAAAACAAAATCGTTCCACCGATTATAATAATTGTTAATTGTTGATTATTAATTGTTAGCAGAAGACTTGCCTTGCCTGAAAATATAGCGGTAAATGAAAGGAGTAACGCTCCAATACCCATCCTAAAAAGCCCAACCAACTCCGAAGATACACTTTTTAAGACTTTCTTAGCAATTATATTTTCGATACTCCATAATAATGTCGCGGTTAAAATCATGACCTCTCCTTTTCCCAAAGCCAAGCTTGGCTTGGTGAAGTAAAAATTAGCAAATACTATAAAAAGGAAACTAATCAAATAATTAAAATTCAATTTTTCGCCGAGGAAAATCACAGCCAAAATTGTCACCCAGATGAAAAGCGTTTTGTGTATGAGATTGGCCGTAATTGCTTGAGTAAACTGGAGTCCTGTGAAAAAGAGATAAAAAGGCAACCATCCTCCAATTAAACCAATAAAAATAAGAGTCAACCACTGGGATCTTTTAAGTTTTTTAAGCTCTTTCCACCTCTTACTCAAAAAAAATAAAATGATAAACAGAATCCCTACATATAGATTTCTTGAGGTAGTTAAGACTAAAGGATTAATCTTAGCAACCGATATCTTGGAGTAGAAAATTGCGATTCCAGAAATTATTGAGGTTAAAAAAGCAAATAGAATTCCTTTTCTTAAATTATTGTTTGCCATAATATTTGGGTTCGATCTTTTGAATTATTAAATTTCCGTACACCATTACCAAATCATTAACCTTGACTTTTCCTACTTTCTTATCATAGATTGCCTTTATGCCGTTTTCAAGCAGCGCTTTTTTCCCTTTAATTTTTTTAACTTTTAGAGGTTTTAGATAACACATTTTGAAAAAACATAACAATCATAAATATCCAAACAAAAAAGCCTACTCTCGTGATGACAGAATTCCAAAAAGGCATAATGTCCCTGTAATACTGATAAGCATCCCAGGCAAACCCAAAAGTCATATATATACTAACTAGGATAAGAAATGTTCTCCACAACTTTGGTCTAAGAATTATTATAAACGGTACAAGCCAAGTAAACCACTGTATACCGAAAGTTGGAGTAAAGACAAAAAGAAAGAGCATGATCACAAGGATAGTTCTTAAAAGATTTTTGTCATCTCGAACTAAGGAAAAAACTATAAAGGCAGCAATGAAAATTCTTCTCATCAGTAATTCTATTAATGGAATCGGTTTATAATTTGAAAGATACAACGCTATTTTGCTAAAACCCCAGGCTCCAAATATGCCTCTATGATTTTTTACTTTTTCAAAAACATCAAGTAAGGGCGTGGGGAAAAATAAACTATGTATAAATGTCAGAATAAGCGGGAAAAAGGCAAGAATCCCAAATAAAAGTTTTTTCTTGGCTTTTTTGAAAAGAGGAACGACAAAAAGAATTGGCCATGGTTTTGTATATATTGCATAGGATAGAGTTAGTAGAGACGTTAATAACTTGTTTTTCATAAAAAACAAAAGGCCTGACAGGAAAAAAAACAGCGGAATAGAGTCCATCTGTCCATGAATATTTAAAGTGATTATTGAAATAGGATTTAAAGCATAAATTAAAGTGGATTGCAGATTTTTTTTTGAAAGAATATATAGAGGAATAAGTATAGCAACGTCAAAAATAGTAAAAATGATTTTTAAAAATGTATAGGGATGGATAAAGTTTTTTAAATAAAGCGAGGTCAAACCGAGATAGCCTATGAAGGGAAAATAACTCGCATCGTATCTAGGACTTCGATCTAAAAGATGCTGCCCGTCTCTTAAGAAGGTGTTAATATCGTCACTGCTGCTGGTTAAAAATAATGCCAAGACAAATAATCTAAGAAAAAAGGCAAATACTACAATTACTGAAAATGGAATCTTTATATCTTTTTTTGAGGCGATCAAAATTAAAATCAGACTTAGGAATGTATAGACAAACAACGGCATGCAGTAATTATATCAACCTAAATTAAATAAAAAACATTGAAGAGTAATGACATTATCACTCAATAAATACCCTATAACAATTTCCGCTTTTAAAATAAACGAGAAAGTACTACTTTAAAAATTAAAGCAGTTTTTAAACTGTTTATTTTGGTATGGAATTAATTAACGAGATCAAATTACGATTGAAAAAAATTATCGCTAACAAAGTCGATAAGACGATTGTCAAACCGGTAAAAATTATCGAAGAAAACGGTAAATACTATCTTATTTTAAAGAAAATTCAGCCGCCTTACTCTTATCTTTCAGCCAGAAGTTTAGACGGTTTTGATTTTGATCTAACAGAAGAATATAAAAAACTTAAAAACTTCGTAGAAAAATTTAAAAGTGCCGCTATAGTTTCAGACTATTCTATAAGAAATAAAAAAATTATGTATTTTGGAGATAGGCAGATTTATCTGGCTCGATCGTCTATAAAAAACAGTTGGTCCGTGAATAAAAAACCAGTAATAGTCTCCCCTTATCCTACACAAGTGGGCGGGGCATTTCTTTTTCCAAAAGGAATCATAGTTATATACCATGAAAAAATTGTGGAGAATGGATTAACTTATTATAAAACACATATTGCAGAATTTGACAAAAAGAATCCGAATAGATTGCTTTGGAAAACCGATAAACCAATCTGGAATAACAAAGATCACTGGCCGCAAAAACAAGTTATACCTCTTGGATCGGTCATGATTAAAAACAAAATAGTTATGTATTGGTATGTCGATGAAGAAATCATCTATGGAGTATACCTTTCAAGCTTCTATTTTGATCCGCGTTCAATACATAAAGTGTCAAGCAGATTACATAGACACAACAAAAATCCCATAATTACTCCGCGGCCACAAAACGCTTGGGAAGCTTTTACTACGCTTAATCCTGCAGCAACCTATATAGAAAATAGAGTACATATTCTGTATAGGGCCCAAGGATATGACTATATCTCAACCGTCGGATATGCAGTCAGTTCAGACGGAGTAACTATAGATACCCGCCTTGACTACCCGATTTATGGACCATCGGAAAAATTTGAGAAAAATAAAACAGGCGACGTAAATAGTAAATTCATATCAGCCGGCGGTTATGGAGGTTGTGAGGATCCGCGAATTACTTTTCTCGATGGACGGCTTTATATGGTCTATGTGGCATTCGACGGTTGGTCCAACCCACGTCTTGCCTTAACCTCTATAGAAATCAGTGATTTTCTCAATCAACGATGGAACTGGGAAAAACCGGTACTGATATCACCTCCTCACGTCATTGATAAAAGTGGCTGCTTGTTGCCTGAAAAAATCAACGAAAAATACGTTTTCTTACACAGAGTCTTCCCAAACATCCTTATAGACTTTGTCGAAGACCTAAATTTTAAGGGAGAAAATAAATGGTTAAAAGGCGAATATAAAATAAAAGTAAGGCCGGGTAAGTGGGATAGCCGTAAAATCGGCGCAGGCGCGCCTCCCTTAAAAATCAAAGACGGATGGCTTTTGATATATTACGGCGTGGATGAGAAGGATTCTAGCAAGTATCACATAGGCGCGATGCTTCTTGATCTAAAGGACCCAACTCAAGTCCTTCATCGGACAGACAAACCAATTCTTAGCCCCAGCAAAGAATATGAAAATAACGGATTTAAGCCGGGGATTGCTTATCCTTGTGGAGCCGTAATCATCAAAGATAATCTTTTTGTCTATTATGGCGCTGCAGATTCTGTAGTCTGCGTTGCCCAAACCAATCTTGATACGTTTTTAAAAGAGTTAAAGACTGACCGATCGCCGCGCCTTTTCTCAATAAAAATTAAGGAAGTCGAATTCTAATGTTATTTCAGAGATATTCCGGCAACCCGATACTTCAACCTAACCCTAATAATTCCTGGGAAAGCTATGCGGCATATAACGGGTCAATAATCAAGAAGGATGATCGATATATTTTATTGTACCGAGCCATGGGAAAGGAGACGAATATAGATATGAGAAAGTTGCGTCTATCAGTGATTGGAAAAGCTGAGAGCCTAGACGGATATAAGTTTACCAACAGAAAAATATTTTTTCCCCCAGAACACGAGTGGGAAAAATATGGCTGTGAGGACCCGAGAATTACGAAAATAGACGATCAGTATCTCATTTTTTATACTGCCTTATCTAACTACCCGCCAACCTATTCTGGAATACGTGTGGGAGTCGCTTTGTCTTCGGATTTAAATAGTGTATATCAAAAACATCTGGTTACCCCCTTTAATGCCAAGGCAATGGCTATGTTCCCGGAAAAAATCAACGATCTATACACAATCATACTAACTGTAAATACTGATAACCCACCTACATATATAGCGTATGCTCAATTTGCAAAAATGGAAACTTTATGGGACATGAATTTTTGGAATGAATGGTATAAAGATATCGATCACTATATCATTGCGTTAAGAAGAGTCAATAGCGATGGCGTTGAGGTTGGCGCGCCTCCTTTAAAAACACCTGCGGGTTGGGTCTTTATCTATTCTTATATCAAGCATTATTTCAGCAGTAGGATAAAAAAAGAATTCCGAATTGAAGCGGTTTTATTAGATTTAAACAATCCCCAAAAATTAGTCGGGCGAACAGATATGCCCTTACTCACTCCGCAAGAGTTTTACGAACGTTTAGGAAATGTACCTGATATTGTATTTCCTGAAGGGGCTTTGCTGGAAAACAACAAGGTTAGAATCTATTATGGGGCAGCAGATAGCAAATGCGCGCTTGCAGAAGCAAACTTAAGTGAATTCATGAGCTCATTTGAAGTAAATTCGCCCGGTACTGTAAAGTGCCAGAAATTTCCTCATAATCCGTTAATACAGCCAGTATCCGAGCATTATTGGGAGACGGAAGCTGTCTTTAATCCTGCCGCTATAGAACTAGAAGGAAAGGTCTATTTGATTTATAGAGCCACATCTGAAGCGAATCTATCATATCTAGGAATGGCTATAAGCGATGACGGGTTATTGATAGACGAGCGATTAACTGAACCGGTCTATCCAATAAGATCAGAGTTTGAAAAACCTGCATCATCTGGTATGCCGGGAGGGTGCGAGGATCCAAGAGTTACACGAATCGAAAATACATTATATATGTTGTATACCGCATATAACGGCACACTACCTCGTTTAGCACTGACTTCAATTTCTGTTGATGATTTTTTACAGAGAAAATGGGATAAGTGGACGTTTCCTAAAATAATCTCGCCACCAATGATGGCTGATAAAGACGGCATGCTTTTTCCGGAAAAAATTAATGGTAAATATGTAATATTCCATAGGATTGAACCTAATATTTGTATTGAACATATTGACGATTTGAACTTTACCAACTCTTCTTTTTTAAAAATGACAAGCATCATTACACCTCACAATAGGACTTGGGATGAAGCAAAAATAGGCATAAGTACTCCGCCTTTAAAAACCAAAGAAGGTTGGATTATTTTTTACCACGGCATCAGCAAAATAGATGGCCATTACCGAGTGGGAGTTTTGCTTCTGGATTTAAAGGATGTCAGCAAAGTTATCGGTTGGACACCTTACCCAATTCTGGAGCCGGAGACGGATTTTGAAAAAAGGGGCGTAACCAATAATGTGGTATTTCCTTGCGGTTATGTGTTGAAAGGTGATACAATATATCTTTATTACGGTGGTGCTGATAAAGTAGTCTGCGGAGCAACCATATCTTTAAAAATACTCATCGACTATCTACTAAGAAGCCGCTCTAAGAAATATCTCACGTACCCTTGAAATTAAAAAAAATCTTTTTTTATAATTTGTGAGGAATTAGTAAAGAAAGTATTACAATGAATATGTGGAAAATCTGGAATTTTATACCGCAGAACCTAGCGATGAAATATTAAAATCGCTCCAGTCTTCAAGGCAGGGGTTAACTGAACATGACGCATTGCTTCGACAAGCTAAGTATGGGAAAAATGAAATAATAAGCAAAGAAATTCACTGGTATGATATTTTCTTTAGACAATTCTCTTCGCCTTTTATCTACCTTCTTATCCTCGCTTCACTATTAGCCATTTATTTAGGTGAACACACTGACGGCGCGATGGTACTTCTTTTCGTAATGATAAATGCACTTCTAGGATTCTATCAAGAGTTTCGTTCGGAAGAAGCGTTGAAAATTTTAAAACGCTATATCACTTCCAAAACCCGATTAATCCGTGATAATAAAGAAACATTTGTAGAAAGCGCGAATATTGTACCCGGTGATATTGTGGTTTTGAATCCCGGAGATAAAATCCCGGCAGATCTTCGTCTCATAGAAACCACGGATTTGACTGTTGATGAAACTATTTTAACCGGCGAATCAACAACGACAAAAAAAGTCTCTACTTCTCTTTCTAATCATGTTCACAACATATACAAAGCCCAAAATCTCGGCTTCTCCGGAACTGTGGTAGTTTCCGGAAAAGGAATAGGCGTAGTCTTTCTAATCGGGAAAAAAACAACACTGGGAGAAATCAGCCGTTTGACAATCGAAACCAAACACATAAGCAGTTTTGAAAAAGGAATTGCTCGCTTTAGTTCATATATTCTTCGTTTAATTGTAATAACTCTCATACTTGTCTTTGCTGCTAATATTCTAATCAAAGGTCCTCAAGCTGACATAGCGAGACTAATCATCTTCTCTATTGCTCTGGCTGTCAGCGTCATCCCTGAAGCTTTGCCGGTTGTAATCACTTTTTCCCTT
This sequence comes from Candidatus Roizmanbacteria bacterium, assembly GCA_016206365.1. Taxonomy (GTDB): domain Bacteria; phylum Patescibacteriota; class Microgenomatia; order UBA1406; family GWC2-37-13; genus 2-01-FULL-40-13. The sequence continues at coordinate 7,469 of JACQRR010000103.1, forward strand.
TCCCACGGAGCTCTAAAACTTGCAAAAAACAAGGTCGTCGTCAAAAGACTCTCAGCAATAGAGGATCTTGGAGGCATTGAGATTCTCTGCTCGGACAAGACAGGAACACTAACTGAAAATAGACTGTCGGTTGACGAAATCTATTCTAAGGATAATCAGATCTTGCTTTTCTATGCTGCTCTCGCATCTTCACAGCGGCTAGGAAAAGATGATCAAGTTGATTCTTTCGATAGAGCAATATGGAAAAAATTGTCAGATAAAAATAAAAGACAAATTGAGGGCTTTAAAAAAATTACAGAGATTCCATTTGATCCTGTTAGAAAAAGAAACAGCATCTTAGTCAAGCAAAAAGATATTCATCTCTTGATTATCAGAGGGGCTCCCGAGGAAATTTTAAAATTATCACATTTCGCTGACCAACGCACTCATACAAATGCGAGTTTATGGATTCAAAATAAAGGTAAGGAAGGTAAAAGGGTTTTGGCGATGGCTTTTAAAAAAATAAAGATGCCAGAAGACGACTTAATCGGCGAAGAAAAAAATCTCGAATTTATTGGCTGTATATCTTTTCATGACCCGATTAAACCTACTGCATTTACAGCTATAAAAAAGGCCGAAAGTCTTGGAGTAAACATCAAAATTCTGACAGGCGATAGCAAAGAAGTCGCCGCTACAGTCGCTTATGAGGTCGGCCTGATCCAAGACAAAAATAAAGTTATAACAGGCGACGAATTCATCTCGCAAACTCAAGACAAACAACACCAGTCGGTTAACGAGTATCAAGTCTTTGCCCGCGTCACCCCAGAACAAAAGTATAAAATCATTCAACTTCTAGAGGAGAAACACGAGGTGGGATTTTTGGGTGAAGGTATAAACGATGCGCCAGCTTTAAAAATTGCCAACGTCGCATTAGTCGTCGATAGCGCAGCCGACATTGCAAGAGATACGGCTGATATAGTCTTACTTCATAAAAGCCTGCAAGTCATAGTCGAAGGAATAAGGTTGGGAAGAGAAACATTTTCCAATACAAACAAATACATAAAAGCAACCCTTTCTTCCAATTTTGGCAATTTTTACACAGTCGCAATCGCCTCACTTCTGGTGAATTACTTGCCGCTTCTCCCGCTCCAACTTCTTCTCATCAATTTGCTTACCGATTTCCCCATGATCGCCATTGCTGCAGATAGCGTCGAGACTGCCGAACTAAAAAATCCCAAATCCTACGACATTAGAGAGATCGCTTTGATTGCAACAATTTTAGGCGTAGTAAGTTCTTTTTTTGATTTTATGTTTTTTATACTTTTTTCGCGGATTTCAGCATCGGTCCTCCAAACAAATTGGTTCATAGGAAGCATTCTGACCGAACTAGTTTTCCTATTTTCCATCCGTACCAAGTTGCCTTTCCTAAAGGCGGCAAAACCTCCAAAAATCATCTTGTCCTTATCACTTCTCGCCGCAGCTATTGCGGTCACGATACCGTTTACATCTTTTGGTCAAAATATTTTTAGTTTTATTACACCATCATTATCGGATTTAATTCTGATTGGGACTGTCGTATTTTTTTATTTAATCGCAACCGAGGTCGTAAAAGTCCTGTACTATCGTTCATCATTCTATCTTAAAACTCAATCTAAAATTTGACTTCCGACTAAACTCGGGTTAAAATTCATTTATGAATATAATTTTAATGATCATCTTAGGGATAATTTTATTTCTGATCTTTAATTTTTTAGTTGGGATGTTTGGTTTCAATACTGTGATTCTTATCATGCTCTCACTAATACTCGCCGGCATCGTCCTCGGCCACTAAATGAGTGTCATACCAACTTTTTATTAATAATATTCG
>JACQRR010000093.1 GCA_016206365.1 Candidatus Roizmanbacteria bacterium
ATTATGTATAACTTATGGAAAAAAAAATAAAGTTACTTAGAATCCGAGAAGCAGCAGAAATGCTAGGTGTTAATCCCGAAACTTTGCGTAGATGGGATCGCGAAGGTAAATTGAAAGCAGTCAAAGTTAGCACCAGAGGAGATAGAAGATATAAGATTGATGATATACAAAAGTTTATTGAAAAAAATACAAAATAAGCCATACATATAAAGATAAATATGGATAAATCACAGCTATCAAAAGCGGATATAAAGCGTGCGTGCGATATCCTACGGATGGATGACGGAGTAGGAGCAAGCAACTACATTGAACAACTCTCCTGGCTTCTTTTTTTGAAGGTATTTGAAAATATAGAAGATGAACTACGTGAGATAGCAGGTACAGAGAGAAGAAAATATGAAGAAATTATCGAACAGGAATACAAATGGTCTTCTTGGGCGAAACGCGACTGGAAAGACAAAGATGAACTAGTTTACTTCGTCAATCAAAAAATGTTTCCCTATTTGCGTGGTCTTAAAGGTACTCCAGAGAAAGAAAAAGTCGCTGAGATATTCAGGGAAATAACTAACAGGATTCATTCAGCCCACACTATCCTAGACACCATAGACATCCTAGATCAAATAAAGATGGAGCACTTCCAGGATACCCACCTTTTATCGCAGGTGTATGAAGAGATACTACAAGAGCTAGGAAGCGAAGGCGGCTGGTCTGGTGAGTTTTACACCCCGCGTCCAATTATTCGGTTAATGATAAAGATAATTAAACCAAAACTCGGCGAAGTTGTTCTTGACCCGTTCGTGGGTTCCGGTGGTTTCTTGGTAGAAAGTTTTGATTATATTCAAAAAACTAATCCCAAAATGGGTGTTAAGGAATGGGAGATGTTACAACGTAAAACCTTTTATGGTCAAGAAAAAAAGCCCTTACCGTACCTTATTGGAATGATGAACCTGATACTTCATCGGATATTAGTGCCTAATCTTATAAGGACAAATACTTTAATGGAAGACGTGCACAATATGCCGGACAGTCGAAAAGTTGACGTAATACTAACTAATCCTCCGTTTGGAGGTAAAGAAAATAAATCAGTACAAGGGAACTATCCAATTCCTACGTCAGCAACTGAAGGATTAGCTCTTCAATATGTAATGAGGCGACTAAAAAATGGAGGCAGATGCGGAATTGTGCTTCCAGAAGGTCAGATACTTTTTGGCGGCGGCTCATTTCAAGCGATACGAGAAGAGTTATTACAAAAGTTTAACGTTACTGCGATTATTTCACTTCCCCAAGGAACTTTTGCCCAAATGGGTGCAGGCGTAAAAACTAACCTTATTTTCTTTGAAAAAGCCGGACCGACAAAAGAAATATGGTTTAGTGAGGTTGAGGGTAAGTTTACTAAGAAAAAGATAATACAGGACAATAATATGGATAAGGTATTTGCTAGTTTTCAGAAACGAGAGGTGTCAGATAGCAGTTGGATTTTATCCATAGACGATATTGCAAAAAAAGGCTACGACTTATCAGCAAAAAATCCTAAAAAAATTGCTGATGAAGTTCTTCTGGACCCAGCGGAGATAGTAAAAAAAATACGTGACAATCAAAAAGAAATAGATAATTTAGTTAACAAAATAAATAAATCTATATGACATCCGTTAAAACTCAACTAAACTGGGAACAATTTAAGTTAAATGAAATTGTACAACTGATTTACGGAGAAGCGTTACCAGAGCAAAAACGCGTAAACGGAACCATTCCGGTATATGGATCTAATGGAATAATTGGGTGGCACAACGAACCCTTAGTAAAGGAACAAACAATAGTTGTTGGAAGAAAAGGCTCAGTAGGTAAGGCGAACTTAACTAATAATCCTTGTTGGGTTATTGATACTGCGTTTTACACTGAGCTAATAAGTAAGGAGTTAGACATTGAATACCTTTTTTATTTTTTATCTAATTTATCAACTAAATTAGTTTATCCCAAAGGTGTTAAACCAGGAATAAATAGGAATGAGTATCTAAATAATAGTGTTGCTTTACCCGTTAAGAATGAACGAATTGCTCTATTAGAGCAACAAATAATTGTCAAAAAAATAAAAAGTTTGTTTTCTGAAATTGATAAGGCGATAGAAAAAGTAAACATTGCAATATCTGAGGCAGATAATTTATTTCGGAGCGCTCTAAATAAAAAAATCAGTAGTGGCTTTGCGGAAGGATGGAAAGAAATACCCTTAATAAATCTCACATCATTTTTTAATGATGGTGATTGGATAGAAAAAAGACATCAATCATCTAATGAAATACGTTTAATTCAAACAGGAAATGTAGGGATAATTGATTTTAGGGATAAGGAAGAAAAAAGATACATTAACGAGGAAACATTTAACAAACTTCGATGTAAAGATGTGCTCCCTGGAGATATTTTAATATCTCGCTTACCTGACCCTGTAGGGCGTGCTTGTATAATCCCCAAATTGGATGACAACAGACTTATTACAGCAGTTGACTGTACAATTGTGAGGCTGGAAAAGGGTTATATCCCTGAATTTATTAACTATTTACTTAACTCGCGTTACGCTATAAATCAAGTACATTCTTTTTTATCTGGCTCATCAAGAAAAAGGATTAGTAGAAAGAATTTGGAAAAAATTATGTTACCCATACCAATGTTAAACGAAAAACCTGACACTGAGAAACAAAGACTTTTGGTGGATGAGTTGACAAAAATAAGAAACCTATCAATGACATTGAAAGATAAGTATGTAAAACAACTGAATTTATTAGAGATGATGAAACAATCGTTATTAAACCAAGCCTTTCAAGGCAAACTATAAATATGGCATTATCTGAAGACGATACACGAGTAAAACTAATTGACCCGAGGATTCGGGAATGCGGTTGGCAAGAGGACTATCTTATCCGTCAATATCCTATTGCTGACGATCGGTATTATGTTGAAGGTGAGGAATATAAACGGTTACCGACACGTAAGTTCGCTGATTATGTTTTGAAATATAAAGAAACGATAATTGCTGTTCTTGAAGCCAAGGCAGAAGATGAAGATCCTGAAAAACATTTGAGCCAAGCCCAAGACTATGCTCAACGTCTCGATGTACCGTTTGTCTATATTTCTAATGGTAAAAAAACCTTACTTTTTGATCGCCGTACCCTTAAATCAGATGAGGTTAAAACCTACCTTTCACCAGAGGAAATCTATAAAGTCTATCTTGGGTGGAAAGGGTTGGAGTCAACAAACACTAATCCCCTTAACTTCCCCTTGTATATTAGCGGTTATAAAAAACCACGCGCCTATCAAGAGACTGCTGTAAAAAGGGTTATCGAAAACATTGTAAAAAGCAATACTCGAACACTTCTGACTATGGCTACAGGTACAGGTAAAACTTATATAGCTTTTCAGATAATCTGGAAACTTTTGAAGTCAAAACATATGCACCGTGTGTTATTTTTAACTGATCGCATTTTTCTCAAAGATCAAGCCTACAATGAGTTTGAGTCATTCAGAGAAGGAAGTAATGATGCGCGGTGCAAAATTGAGGGTGGTGAATTTAACAAAAATCGTAATATTTACTTTGCTACTTACCAAACCTTATTTACAAATAATCTTTATAAGCACATACCCGACGACTTTTTTGACCTGATAGTTATTGACGAGTGTCATCGTTCCCGTTATGGCGATTGGGGTATTATTCTTGATCATTTTAATATCGCTTACCATATGGGAATGACTGCCACCCCAAAACGAGAGGATAATATTGACGTGTATGAATACTTTGGTGATCCGGTTTTTGAATATAGCTTAGGGCAGGCTATAGAAGATGGTTATCTTGTTCCTTACAAAATATATAAAGTAACCACTAATCTTTATAAGGAAGGGTTAAACATAAAACAGGCTGAAGAAGTAATCTATGATGATGAAATAGACCCCAAAGATATAAAAGACTATTACGAACCCTCTGAATATGAGCGCGCTGTGACCATTCCTGATCAGATTAACTTACTGTCAAAAAAAGTTATCAATATTCTTGATAAGACAAATCCTTATGGCAAAACAATAGTCTTTTGTGTGGATATGGCGCACGCTCAGGCAGTCAAAGATATTTTCAATCAGCTTAAAGGAGACGAAGACTATGCTACCCGAATAGTTGCAGAAGATAAGGATGATATGACCAAGTTTAGGGATAAAGAAATGCCTAAACCGATTATTGCTACAACAGTTGATCTACTTTCCACAGGTATTGATATCCCACACCTGCAGAACATCGTATTTATGCGGCCGATCAACTCTAGGGTACTGTTCAAACAAATTATTGGTCGTGGCTCACGCCTTTTTGAAGGTAAAGGCTTTTTCAGAATTATTGATTTCACTGACGCAACCCGCCTAATAGATGAGTGGGATATACCAGAGGAAGAACCACAGCCGCCAGTACCACCGGAAGAGCCAAAACAACCTTTTGATAAACTAATGTATGGTTTAGCTATTGATAGTAAAACAGAACAGCCTATTGATGAGGCAAGGATTATGATTAAAATTGGCCGTTGGGATAAATCTGATTTTACGAATGAAAGCGGTATTTTCAAACTTTTTGGTATACCATCAAATGACAGTGTAAGGGCTACCGTAGATAAGGATGGCTACAAAAAGGTTTCAAAGAAATTAAAGCCATTAAAGAGTGAAGGCGAAACTCCATATTTATTTAGCTTAAAACCTCAACATATAAAACCCAAGAAAATAAAAGTTAAAGGGATTGAGGTAAACATTGAGGAAGAAATAGAGATTGAGTTTGATGGACGTAAACTCTCCTACGCCGAATACCGTAAATACTCTAAGGAAAATATATTAAAGAGGGTGCATTCTACAGATGAACTACGAAAGATTTGGCTCGATCAAAAACGGAAAGAGGATTTTATTCAACAGTTGGAAGGTAACAAGATAAATATCGAACTTATTAAGTCAATTGACAATTTAGACGATAGTGACAGCTTTGACGTGATTGCACATCTAGTATTTAACGTACCTCTCTTTACAAGAGAAGACAGAGTGAAACAGTTTATGCGTGAGAATGATACTCTAATAAATCAATACGGTTCTTCCATCCGAGAAACGATTAACGATTTGCTGGATAAGTATAAATATAGTGGTGAGGAAAATTTGTCGCCACAAGTGTTTATGCTGCCTAATATGTACGCCAAGAAAGAAGCGGTACAGAAAAATTATCCTAACGGTTTGGTTGGTTTTTTGAGTTTTATGAAGGAAAAAATATACGGAAACTTTTTAACAACCTAATATGGCAAAAGCTGTGAAATGGGTAAAGAAAAGAAGCTATAAACTCCAAAATGGATGGACATTACTAAAGAATAAAATTAGTCAAGTAACAAAGACGATTGAACTTCACAAAAAATATACAAGATTCAAGAAAAAAGTTGTTGCCGCAAAAAAATTATTAGTATTTTATTTTTACTTCGTTCGCCTACGAATTCTAAACTATTTTCGTTATGATGTTTATTTCTTCTTAAGAATACGGCGATTTTTCCTTGGAACCGTTTTATATTTTTCACTTCTATTTGTTGCTGCGTATTTTTTTGACTTATACATTCACCCCGAGCTGTTAAATAGTGATGCAGTAACATTTTTTACTGCGACAGGGGCGATGGTTGGTGGAATTTTGGCAATCATCTTTTCGTTAAACATTTTACTAATGGATAAGGCCGAAAAAATTCCTGTTGGTTTTTATGATATTGCCGCAAAAGATCGTGTTCACAATGCAATTTATATCTTGATAAGCGCATGTTCTTTGACTTTATTTGCTTTTGCTGTGGCTCATGGAACATTGCATCTAGGCTTATCAAAGTATTTGTTGGAAGCAGCCCTTTTATTGGTGGGAATAGTTTTTTACTTGGTATTTATCCTTTATCAACGCGTACTGAATAGACTAAATCCTAACTTTGTCTTGGGAGAGGTGCACCGATTGGCAATAAACGAATTGAATCGAATTAAAAGCCGAGCGGAGGAAATTTCTAGAGTTTTAGAAAAAAACCCGACAATAGACAAGACCATTACAAAACAAACCATTCTTGCGAAGTCGTACCAATATTTAAGGCCTGATATTTACAGAATTAATGCCAGCTTAAATTATCTATATGACTATCACGATAGACTTACAGTCAACAGAGAGCACAGTTCGGCAGAAAGTGTTTTACAAATAATAGAAGCTGTTCTTACTAAGTATTTTGAAGTAAGAAAAGAGTCGTCAGTCGTTTTACCTTCAAGTTTATTATTGGCAACAACAAGTGATTCAAAAGAATTTTTAACCCCCGTGCTTGAAAGACTCCTTGCAATTGGCGAAGAATATATGCGCAATAACAGCAACACTGGTATCACAAAGGTCGTAAGGGTCTTTAGGGACCTATGTATTGTGGCTTCAGATATCAAATATGTATTAGGAAGACAGGTTGAAAACCCCATATTTGCCCAATGTCGAGGCTACCTCGATCAACTGATTGACAGTGCGGTTAAATTTAAGTCACTTGAAGGGTTATTCCAGGGAGCGGTAGTTTATAAAGACTTAGGTATTATTGCTGTTAGAAAAAATTTGGTTCATGAAATTACACCAATATATGACTCATTAGAAGAAATTGCTATTGGCGGACTACTTAACAATCAAGAAGCTGTTTTAAGTGAGAGCGTAAGTTCATACAACGGCATACTAGTGGAGCTTGTTTTTTCTTCTAGTTTTAATTTAGAAATTGAGCTTAAAGGTCTTTTAGGAAAAATAGAAAATATTATTTACTTGGCTTTTATATCGGTTGTAGGCGGAGGCTTAAGGGGTAATTACCTTACACAAACAACACTGGCGCAACCATTTGAAACACTAAGAGGTTGTGTTTATGGTTTAGCAAAAAAAATTGAAGAAAAGGACATTCCTAATGAAATGAGAGGGTTAAAGAGTGCATTTCTTAATGTTGTTGAAGAAACAAGAATAACTCTAAGGTCATTATCTGAAAAGATGAAAAACGCTGACCATTTGTTGATAAACACTTTTGGTCATGTAATTTCTGATATTGGAGAATTACTGTTAGATCTTAGCATTAACCCAAAGTGGAACCTCAATAAAAGAGAACTTGAAAGTCAGACAGCGTGGTATATTCACCAACCAGAATGGTTTACTCACGATGTACAAAAAATAAACAGCAACTTGTCGTTTGACTCTCTGGTAGAAGCTGTGGCGAAGATTGGAATGAAAGGACTTCAAGTAGGAAACGTAGAAATTGCCATTGAAGCGGAAAAAATAATTATGCGTTTTGCGGTGGAGATGCTTGAGAAAGAAGATGACTCACGTTCCCGTTTTGGTTTTACTGAGCCGCGTATTATGGAACGAGCGTGTTATGTAGGAATCCTTGCGTTAAAACTAGGCAAGACCGGCGCTGTAGAAGCGCTTAAGCCATTAGTAATTGAGTTTGAAACTGCCTACATTACGAAGTGGTTTCCTGATGATCGAGAACCAACTTCTCCTAAGAAAAACCAGTTGATGCTTGAACTTATACAACTTTCTAATGAAGCTGGACAATACCAAGCTTCAAGAATTCTTGACAATTCGAGGGAACGAGTTTTAGAGCTAGTGAACAGGTCGGACATAGAAAACTTTATTTTTACTATATGGAATGTAAGAATTGAACAATAATAATATTATGGCCAATTTACTGACTGAAAAGTTTGTTCAGGATAGTATTATTACCTTCCTAACTCAAAACGGCTGGAGTAAAAATATACGCTCAAAGACCGAAAAGGAACACGGTGTTGATATAAAAGTAAGAAACGACAAATTCTCGCGATATTTCCTAATAGAGGTTAAAGGTGACGCCAGCGCCAAGGCTAAATACCCGCGTTCACATCGGGAAGTAAACTTTAACTTGGCCCTTGGGCAAATAATAACTCGAATGCAGACGAACGGAGTTAGAGGCTATAAATACCGGTATAAGTATGGTGTAGGTTATCCTATTTCTTTTAGAGAAATAGTACTAAGAAGATTATCTTACGATGTTTGCGACAAACTGAATCTTTATTTGTTCTTTGTAAATCACGAAGGCGCGGTAGAAATGTTTGATTGGCGAGGTGTAAAAGCATACCAAGGGAAGATTAATTTGAAACGAAAGAGTTAGTTTTATTTATTGTTATTTTTTTGTCTCCACTTAAATTTAAGATAAATTTCCATAAAGTCAGTTAAATTTTCAGCTATCTCCCTAATTTCATCGTCGGCGAATTTTCTTTTATATCTTGGTTCAAAGACTTTTATAACTTTTCGTTTTAGTTTTGGAGTTAACCAATTGTTGCTCATATCGCTTGCTAACTTCATTAAATAGCATTTCATACACGTCATATAATCGTTCCATAAACCTCTCTTTTTCTTTGGGAGTAGCGGTATCCCAATTGGAAGTAACAATAATTTTAAGCCTCTTTTTTCTTGACATCTTGCTTAGGAATGGGCCGATAAACAGCTTTAAAAAGATTTAACAACCTTGTTCCTTGTTCTAACGCCTCAGCATCAGAAATAACTTCTCCGTAAACTTTCTTATATATGGTTTTATATTCGTCTATAGCTTTTTTAGGAAGCATAATTTAATTAGTCGTTTACCTCATTTCCCAAGCTTATAATACATTATAACGTTCGGATTTATTAGTTTGAAGTAACCCACTCAACAGGAGCCCAACCGGAAAGTCCCACCTTATCTTCATCAATTGGTCTAACACCTTTAATTATGCGAACTTTTCTTGAAAAAGTATCCATATCAACAACTTTTACTTGAGTACCGTTAGAAACGCCAAAAACAGTCCCTTGCTGTGCTAATTCTAAAACTCCATACATATCTTTAGCCAATAATGCCTTACCTAATTCTTTAAATACTTTCTTATCTGTTGCTAAAAAAATAGGTGTTTCAGGATCGGTTGTGTTTGGAATTCTTAGGTATCCTTGGTCGCCAAGATTAAGCGATTGACTAGATGGCGTAATATTAAAATTTGTATTTTTCTGAACAGGCTTATTAACACCAGAATTTACATATTTTATAAGTAGTACTATCCATATAACTATTATTATTAAAAGATAACCAAAGCAACCAATTTTCTTTTTAGACTTCACGGTTGTATTGTTGCTTTGATTATGTCCCTGATCTATTTTGTTTCTTACATCACTACGATATTTTTCCTCTTGCTCTATCTGTATTTTTCTTTCCTCGGATAATTCCATATTTAATAATGTGATTAATTTTTATTTTATATAGCTGTTACAAGAAAATCAACTATTAAATCTACGAATTGTAGGTTTCACTATCGTACGAATTAAACGAAGATATTTTTATATGTTAAGCAAGTCAAAATTCACGGAAATAGTAGGAGCTAATATTAGAAAAATAAGAACCAAAAAGCGTTTATCTCAAGATGAACTGGCTCATCGCTGCGGTTTTTATAGAACATATATTAATCTTGTTGAAACGGCTAAAAGAACACCATCCTCATATACTCTGTATCGGATCGCTAAGACTATAAGGGTAAAGGTAGACGATCTTTATCCTTCAACAGTTTAATAAAAAATAGATTGGCGTTTAATCCCGCGATTCAATCTGTGAACTATTTTGATTGTTTGTTCCTCTTTAGCACGTCTATATTTGCTCAATTGATATGTGAGATTATTACAGTATCTACATAGAAATATATTTGATAGCGGTTTTCTATACATTACACCAATCCTTCGATTGCATTTCGGACAAATAAACCAGTATCTATTACCCCCATAATTACATTTGGTTTTAGTAAATTCTATAATCTGGTCGTTTATCTCAACCCTTGAAGGTTCAATATCCTTGAAATCAAAGTCTGAAATGGTTATTTTTTGACAATTTTCTACGGTTAACCGGGGCATAATTTTTCCTAAATCATTAAGGAGTTATTTTTGTTGAGTCTTATTTATTTGCTGGTTTTGGGCTATATAAGCTTCTTTTGTTTGGATTTTTACTTTGACTGGCGGATGGCGTAATTCCTTTAAAAAAGTGAGCGCGGTAAAGAATTGATTATTCGCCGTTTCTATCTGCTTCCCCAGTTCTTTAATAAGATTTGTTTTTTGTTGATCTCCATAAGAGACGCTACCATCTTTATTTTGGACAAGGGCAATATAAGCTCTTGATACTCTAAGAGATCTAAAATAAGCGTTAACAGCCAAATCCACTATAAGCATTTCGGATAATTTTTGAACCCGATACTCTTGAATAATATTATTTCTTACTTCGTCTACGGAAGGTTTATCAAGGTTATGAACCGAGTCCTCAAGATGATTGCCATTTCTGACCGATATCAGTTTTGAGGCTTCATTAAAGTATAAAGCGAAGTCATATCGTAATTTTTCATCACTAGGCTTTTCAAGGAACTTTCTAGTGCTTTCTTTTAGTTTTTCCAGTTGCCGATTATCTTCCTGCTTTTGAAATCTGGCAATACTGTTTTCAATTGCCCATTTAAGATCAAAATCGGTTTCAGCTTTAGCGATATCATTTAAGCCTATTAACTCTGCGAAACTGCCATTATCCTGTTTCTTAATAGCTTTCATATGCTTGCCACAGAGGTTTTAGGTTGCTGCATTAACTTTTTAATCTCGAGCCACCTCTGCCGAAGCTCTCCGATCCACGCGGCATTTGTAATGGCATTTAAAATTAGTGTAAAATTGGGGATTATAATGATTTCAGGACTAGGGAGCAATAACGAACTTAATATAACCCTATTGGTTTGTGTTAGTGCGTTAATTGTAGGCTGATAGGTTTTATTGACAATTGATTTATCTTTTTAAACTACTTGAGAGTTAATAAGTTTTTTCAGTATACCTAAAGAATTCAAATCGTGAATATAAACCGGGATTACCATATTA
>JACQRR010000097.1 GCA_016206365.1 Candidatus Roizmanbacteria bacterium
CTCTTTTAAGGATGAATCGGAGCAAAGAAATATTCCGTAAAAAAAATCCAACAATTATTGTAGACACTTTATTTAATATTCTCGGCAATATTTCGTCGAATAAAGGATAAAATCTATGACCGTGTTCAATTATAAAAACCTTTCCATTAAGTTGAAGACGATATGTATGCGTTTGAAGATCGGAGAATAAACTCGCATTTTGGTCTATGTAAGTCTCCCGATCGTGATTTCCATGTATATAAACTGTTTTTTTTGATTTTAATAAGGGAAAAAGTTTATTCCAATCTGATGAAATAAATCGATCAAAAGTAGTACGATAACCATCCCAAAAATCTCCATTAATGATGACGGAGTCAGATTGTTGGATAATTTTTTTTAAAAAATTGAATTTTTTTTCTTCAAAATTTTCAGTGAGGTGGCTGTCAGAGAAAATGAGAATTTTCATATTATTTATTTAGCATGGCCTGAATGATATTTCGGGGAACTTCTTCATAGTGTGATGGTTCCATATAGAAAAAACTTCTTCCTTCAGTGAGAGAGCGAACCACAGTTGCATATCCAGACATTTCAGCTAAAGGAACATAGGCTTTGATGATTACTGCGCGGCTTCTTTTTTCCGTGCCCAAAATTTTGCCTCGCTTACTTGAAATGTCGCCGATGACAACACCCATGAATTTTTCAGGCGCCGTTACCTCGAGTTTCATGATTGGTTCGATTAGTGTAAGTCCAGCCCTTTTTGCAGCAGCTTGGAGGGCCATAGATCCGGCAATTTTGAATGCAATATCAGAAGAATCTACATCATGGTAACTTCCATCATAAAGTGTGGCTTGAAGATCGGTTAGAGGATACCCTAACAGAACTCCTTTCTCCATTGCTTCAATTATTCCTTTCTCAACCGGAGGAATGAATTCTGACGGAATCGCTCCGCCTTTAATTTTATTAACGAATTTGAAGCCACTGTTTCGAGGTAGCGGTTCAATATTGATCAGGCAGTGACCATATTGACCATGTCCGCCGGTCTGCTTTATATATTTTCCCTCGCCTTCAGTAAGTTTAGTTATAGTTTCTTTGTAGGCGACCTGTGGTTTGCCTACGTTTACCTGCATTCCCATCTCTCGCCTCATGCGGTCAACCAAAATCTCAAGATGCAACTCTCCCATACCCGACATGATTGTCTGACCAGTCTCATGGTTTATCTTTACTTTGAAGGTTGGGTCTTCTTCAGCTAACCGTTGGAGAGTATAAGATAGTTTCTCTTGATCGGCTTTTGTCTTAGGTTCAATGGCAAGAGAGATAACTGGTTCAGGGAAAGAAATTTTTTCCAAAAGAATGGGAAAGTTTTGGTCTGCTAAAGTATCACCGGTTTTCGTATCTTTTGGCCCAACTAATGCTACGATTTCTCCGGCAAAAGCCTTATCAATTTCTTCTCGCTGGTTTGCGTGCATGATAAGTACACGACTTACTCTTTCCTGTTTGTTGCGATTGACATTATAAATATAAGAGCCAGATTCTAAAACTCCAGAATAGATCCGCGTGTAAGTCAACTTTCCTACATGGGGGTCAAGCTGAATCTTAAATGCCAGCGCCGCAAATTTTTCATCGTTTACAAGAAGTCTGTTTTCTTCTTTCTCTGTTTTTGGATTGATTCCTTTTATTTCTTTAAGATCAGAAGGCGAAGGGAGATAGTCGACGATGGCGTCGAGTATGGGTTGAACGCCTTTGTTGCGAAGCGATGATCCTGCAAAAACCGGAATCAGTTGGTAAGATATAACCGCTTTTCTTAGAGTTTTTTTAAGCTCATCCAAAGACAACTCTTCATTATTGAGATATTTATGCAAAAGACTGTCGTCAATTTCTGCAATCTGTTCAATTAATTTTGCTCTTGCTCGTAATACGTTTTCTTTAATTTCCGCAGGAACATCATCGCTTACCGAATATTGAGTTCCCTGTGGATCTTTATCCCAGATAAGAGATTTAAGAGTCAAAAGATCCACCACGCCTTTGAATTCATGCTCAATGCCGATGGGATAGAGCATAACTGCTGGTTTTGCGCCTAAGCGCTCCTCGATCTCTTTTACAGTTGCCTCAAAATTAGCCCCCAGCTTATCCATTTTGTTTATAAAGCATATTCGTGGCACTTTATATTTATCTGCTTGTCTCCAGACTGTCTCAGACTGACTTTGTACGCCTTCTTCCGCATCAAAAATTACTACTCCACCGTCAAGTACTCTAAGAGATCGTTCAACTTCTGCGGTGAAATCAACATGTCCTGGGGTATCGATAATATTGATCCTCATGTCTTTCCAAAAAGTCGTTGTAGCAGCAGAGACAATTGTAATTCCTCGCTCCCTCTCTTGGGGCATCCAGTCCATCTGGGTTGTTCCTTCATCTATGTCTCCGATTTTGTAGGTTCTTCCGGTATAAAAAAGAATTCGTTCGGTTGTAGTAGTTTTACCTGAGTCAATATGGGCGATAATACCGACGTTTCTAATTTTGTCAAGAGGGACAACGCGATTTTTCGTGGCGATTGATTGTTGAGACATTTTTCATTAAACATGTAACATATAACATGTAACACAAGAAAAAGATTTTTATTAAAACCCATTAATTCAAATGTTACATGTTACGTGTTTCGTGTTACATGAATTTTTACCATTTTAAATGCGCGAAGGCTTTATTGGCTTCTGCCAACTTTTCTGTCTGGAGACGCTTATTAACCGCCTGTCCTTGATTTTTTGAGGCGTCTAGAAGCTCGGCCAATAATTTTTGGCTGAATGTGTGATATTCTTTGTTGGATCGAGCCTTTGCGCCTACAATAATCCAGTTTAAGGCTAAAAAAAGTCTTCGTTCTCTACGAACTTCGGTTGGGACAAGATATGATGCACCGCCTAATCTTCTAGGTTTAACCTCGTAGTTTGGCGACACATGTTGAATTGCTTGATTGAGGATTCTTAACGGATCATATTGTTTTTCTTTCAGTAGATTAAAGACGTCGAATACGATTTTTTGAGCTACAGTTTTTTTTCCATCTATCATGATGTAATTTATGAGTTTAGTAACTTCATTGCTGTTATATACGGGATCGGGCTTAACTGTGCGTTTTTTATAAGGACGACGAGGCATA
>JACQRR010000096.1 GCA_016206365.1 Candidatus Roizmanbacteria bacterium
AATTAAATATCAAAAACTAAAGAAACTTTATATTTGTTGTGGATTTTCTGAACTTTAAATTTGTGCAATGCTAGCGCTTTTATATCAATTCTAATTGGAAGATTTTTTGCGATTTCTTGTCCTGAAAGAACAGAATATAGGCTGTATCCATCTTCAGTAAATGTAAACTTAAATTTTCCATTCTTGAATACCATCAGGGCAGTGTCTTTTAGATAAATTAGTTGGTTTATGAAATTTATAATCAGGTCGGGTAAATTTTTTCCCGTTATTTTAATCGCTATCTCTTTCTTCTCTTTTATTTTATTTACTTTTGTAATAATGTCAGTAAATGCTTCCAAGATATTACCAAATAGATCTGCTTCGTTTTTACCGTATACTTCTATCATGATATCTGCTATATTTTGATTATCTATAGTCTGCCATTTCATATAAATATTTTACTTTAATTTATATTATTATAAAATCTATGACTACCCAGTCAAAAAAAATTCTTATCGTCGAGGATAATAAACTCCTGCAACAAGTGTATTTTGATAAACTAGTTAAAGATGGCTTTGTAGTACTCCAGGCTTTCACAGGCCAACAGGGTCTGGCCTTGGCTACTAATTATAATCCTGATCTGATTATTTTAGACGTGATGCTGCCAGGCGGGCTAAACGGTTTTGATGTCTTATCACAGCTTAGAGCAAATCTATCCTTCAAACATACCCCGATTATCATGATGACCGACCTAAGAGAAGAAAAAAAGACGGCCGAATCTATAGGGGCTAGCGACTATATCATCAAAGATGAAAATCAGATAGACGAGACGATTGCGAAAATTAAATCTTATCTAAACCCCGACCTCGCCGAAAAGATCAAAAAAATTCTAGAGTGATTTTATTTACTAAGATTTTTGCAGAGACGGAGGGATTCGTCCCGAACCAGAGCGGAGGGTACAGGATTCGAACCTGTGAGGGCAAAAGCCCACAAGTTTTCAAGACTTGCGCCATAAACCGCTCGGCCAACCCTCCGCGCTCGGTTCGGGATTCAAGACCAGCTCGATCAACCGTTCCAACACGTCTCCATCTCATGAGGTGCGAGGGGGAATCGAACCCCCGCATAGCTGTTTTGCAGACAGCTGCGTTTCCTCTTCGCCATCGCACCGTTGAGCTTAGAAATTTCTGGGCCTCCGCAAATCTAATCCCGCAAGGCGGGAAAGATGTTACTGGGACAGACAGCTGCGTTTCCTCGGGGTTTATCCCGACGAATGTCGGGACCAACACGCCTAAGCATTGTCATATTTTACCTCAATAATAACAATGAAACAATGTTAAAATATCTAGAAATATCAAGCCTAGATAAACTATTATGAAATTAAAAGCTATCCTATCAGATTTCGACGGAACACTTGTCGATAAACAAAATAAATATAATCCTAAGATAAACAAACTTCTCGCAAAAATATGCCAACATAATATTCGATTTTCTTTAGCTACCGGTCGATCTTATTACGGAGCAGTACAAAAAGTTCTTAAAGAGCTTAAAATCTTTGATTACCATATTCTTCACGCTGGAGCGATGATCTTCAACAATCAAAGTAATAAAATTCTTTGGAGTCAATCTATCTCAAAAGAATCTGTAAGCAAAATTGTTGAATACTTTCAGAAAAATCGGATTTATTTGGCCTTAGAAACTAAAGATTCTGCCTATATTCCTTATCGAACAAATATAGCTGTATATTCTGATAATTCACCAATTAAATTAACTTCGGAACTGAAAGATTTTTCCACGGTATTAAAGATTCTTTTAACAGTTAGTATTAACCGAATGACAGAATCGCAGCTTGAAACCCACATTGAAAATTTAAATAAACTTTGCAAGGATGCAGCCGTGACAAAAATTCACTGGGATGGAAGTTATGGGCTGGATATTACTTCTGAAAAAGCGACCAAACATACTGCAGTTTTAGAATATGAACGTCTGCTAAATATACCTCGTAGTCAAATTGTGGCAATCGGAGACGGTTATAATGACTATCCGCTTTTTACCGCTTGTGGCTACAAAATTGCCATGGAAAATGCTCCCAAAGTCTTAAAAGAAATAGCGGATTATATCGTTCCTAAAGTTGAAGATGAAGGATTTATAATTGCCTTAGAACATATCATTTCAAAATTTATTTCTAATCTATGAATAAAAAAATTTACATAGGGATTGTATTATTTCTGCTTTCCTATCTTCAGTTCTTGCTGCCAAATAATCTTATTTTCGCAGAAATATTAACTATTTTTTGGTTTTTATTTATGTTGGGAATAATTTTAATCAGCGATGGTTTAACCCAGTCGATTAAGCACAAGTCTCTATTGTATGTAGTTTTAATGAATAAAAAAAACTTTTTTTCCTTCATTATTATTTCAGCGATAGGAGCATTACTTCTTGATGGAGTAGCGCAATGGCTTGGAAAATTGTGGATCTATCCCTATTTCAATTTTTATTTTTATTTTGTATTCTTTTTTTTCGGTTTTAGTTTCTACTGGCTTATGATTGCCGAAAGCTATTTGGCAGTTAAAGCAATTATCGATTATCTTAAAAAAGGAAAGCAAATAGTTCAAAGGACATTTCGTTTTGAACAAAGGCTTTACAATATTTTAGGCGTGATCGGCGTTATATTAATACTTTTGTCCTTGATATTAATATTTAACGATTATCTCAATCAGGGGGGATATATTTTTGATATAAGCAAAAATACTGGCTATAAAGTTAATTTTTTAATTATAATCATGATATTTGTAGGGATTTGGTTCGTATTTGAGTATATCGAGTATAAATACAAAAAGACCTCTTTGCTTAAAGATATAATCCATCATTATCCTACTCCGTTAGTTTCCATCCTAGTTGCCTCTTTTCTTTTAGCTCTGGTCATGGAAATTGAAAACTTATATCATGGCTTCTGGGTCTATACCAACTGGCCGTTGGAAGAGATTCGCTTTCTCAACTTGCCTGTAATTATGCTCCTTGCCTGGCCTTTACACTATGTTGGCTTTCTTTCATTATTTAGAGCCTTTACAGAAAAAGAGTCAGACGAAATTTGGAGAGGCGATTTGATCAAATAAAGATTAACACCAAATTTATATGAAAAATGATTTATTATGAAATTCAAAACAGAAACATCCGCCGGAGGAATTGTTTTTAAAGAAGTCAAAAGTCAAAAGTCAAAAGTCAAAAGTTATTTTTGGTTAATAACGCAACACTCAAAACACAAAGGCTGGGGATTTCCTAAGGGTCTAATCGGAGATAAAGAATCCACTGAATCTATGGAACAAGCAGCCATAAGAGAAGTTGAAGAAGAAGGCGGAGTGAAGGCAAAAATTATTTCCAAAAAACCCTTCGGTGTAAAATATAAATATCGGTTCGGAGAGTATCTCGTCGATAAAACGGTTTATTACTTTCTTATGGAATATATCTCGGGCGATCCGAAAGATCATGACTGGGAGATGATGGACGCTAAATTCGTCTCCGAGGACGAAGCCAAAAAAACCCTCACCTTCAAATCCGACCAAGAAGCGTTTGAAAAAGCCCTCAAACTTTTAGAAGAAAAATAATGAGAAACTGGGAAATAAAAAAGTTGTAAGCAGATGTTTAGATTGTTATAACAACCTCTTTCACTCCCAGGGTGTTTTCTCTTACAAGGTGCTCTTCCTATTTTTAGCAAATTCACGTTCAATAACTCTATAAGATACATTTCTCCTAACTGCCCTTGAAACTGCATCTGGTGATTTAGCGTCTCCAGCAGCATTAACTACTACTCTTTCAGCAAATTTTCGACCACAACCGAGTCCAATTAATGCCGCGCTAACATCCATCAACGCACTCTGTGCTTGAGCAAATAACTCTTCTTGAGAATATTTATTTTCGGGCAAATCGAAAAATCTAGCCATGAGAGCATTATATTTTATAACCCATAAATAATCAATTACATTGATATTTCAGCATCTTTCACTCCTGAAGTGTTACTACAGGATAAGTTTGGCAGACTGTTAGGCTATGTGTTTGTTGACGAAGTAAATCTTAATATTGAACTTGTGAGGAATGGATTAGCAAAAGTCGTACTCTATGAAAAAAGAGCCAAGATAAAATATCAGGATGAATTACTTATGGTAGAAAAAGAAGCGAGAGAAAAACGAGTTGGAATTTGGAATGCAAAATAAATTACTCCTCAAAATCTTCATAAAACCACAGCCATGATGGATTTTCTACTTCTTTAATCATAGGTGACCAGAGTTTTAATTGTAACAGATGATTATTTACAATCTTTTATCTCCGATTTTTGATAAAATAAGGCAGCCTGAATTTCCAAATAAATCAATGAGGATATTATTAAGCTGATAACAAAATGAACACTGACTTAACCTTTATAAGTAACGAAAAGGACAAGAATCTTTCTGATAGATTCAGGGTTCTTATCAAGGATACCAAGTTTTTTGATGAAGGTGCATCTCTTGAGCTGTATCAAAAACCACTTTCTGAAATTCCTATTAAAAAAATTTCTGAAGGTGAACAAAAACCATTTATTGAGATTGTTGACAAGATTCTTGCTGTTACAGGCTCAAATGTTACCTAATAAGTTCAGAAAAGTAAGTAAAAGTTAAAGATTACAAAAATCAGATTGACCAATTAGTTTATAAACTCTACGGCCTCACGCCGGAAGAAATAGAAATTGTTGAAAAGGAAAAATAATGAGAAAGTTAATCTGTCCAACTTGTGGAAGTTTAAAAATAAAGAAGAATATTTATATGTCAGATAATATATTTAGTTTAAGCAAATCTCAATGGTTTGATCAAACTGGTCGTTGGCAGTGTGAGAATTGCGGCTATTATATTAAATTTAAAAATATTAAATATCAAAAAAATGAAAAGAAGCGTAAATCCTAATTTATTAAGTCTTGGAGTTTATTATTTTGTGCTCGCAAGAAGTGCAGCCTTTTTTGGTTTTAACCCAAATAGTGGTAATTTATATCACCTTTCACTTGAATTACTTTTGAAGTCGGTTTTATCTAAAAAATACTCTAATGATGAACTTCGTTGCAGATACAAACACAAACTAAAAAAGATGTGGAAAGATTTTAAGTCTCAAAACAGTATTGATGATGTTAGTGAATTGGATGAGATTGTCAAAATCCTAGACAAATTTGAGTTGATAAGATACTTAGAATTCCCAAATCGTAAATCGCTTGCTCTAACTGTTGATTTCGGTGCTTATAAAAGCTGGGTAAAAGCCAGTAAGGGTCATGAGACTGATCCTTACAGTTTTAATTTCGATGATATGGACAAATTATTTAAGTTCATAATTCTAAAATCATCAATGAATCCTAATTTTATAAAATCATATTTTATTAAAAAGGAAGCAAAGGAAATGTACGAAAGAGAGAATAAACACTCTATATTTTCCAAAATAAATTGACCAGTTAGTTTATAAACTCTACGGCCTCACGCCGGAAGAAATTGAAATTGTGGAGGATCAATAATGAAAGCAGAAGATAAACCTAAGTACGTTAAAGGAGCAAGGAAATTATTCGAATCGATAAATATCGAAGAATTAATTTCTAGCCCAAATAATCTTCAGGAAATAAAGAAAATTAATGGCCTAATCGCAATTTTTACTAATTTCTCATTTAACGACGGGCAAGACTTAAAGAATTTCTTTTCAGAGTTTCAGAAGTGGGCAAGAGCAGGAGAACGAAAAGAGCATATTCAGAACTGTGCATCTGACATGATGCAGCTTATTGACCAGAAGATCAAAGATATGAATGTTTATCCAATAGAGCCTGAGGTGAAAAATGAAGTCATCTTAGATAAACCAATTATTACTGCCACGAAGCATATACTTCCCTTTCAAAGACTTTCAGCAGATGATTTTGTAAGACTTACTTTTTGGATACTCCAGAGAGCGGGCAACTACAAAAAAGTGGAACCTTATGAGGGTATGGGAGATAAACAAAGAGATGTTGTTGCATATTCATATAATGGGGATAAACATTACTACCAATGTAAAAGATACGCACAAATTACCGCCTCAACTATTAAGCATGAGCTGGATTTACTAAAAACGCATTGTGATGGGAATTTACAATTTAAACCTAAATCAATCTATTTTGTTGTTGGATGCAGGATTTCTCCCCAAGCTCGTGATGAAGTTCATGAATATGGAAAGAGTCTTGGTTTTAAAGATATTACAATTTGGGCAGAAATAGAGCTAGATGAAAGAGCTAAGGCAATTGATGGTGTACTTGAGGAATTCTTTGGGTTCGATACGCACTTGGTACGTTCTGTTGTACAAGAAGCTTTGAGAAGTGATGGGTATATTAGAGATGATCTAAAACATAGAGACATCCCTGTCTTGGATCTTGAAGGTGTGCGGCGAAGCGGTGGATCAACAGGTCAATTTATTCTTTTTAATATTACAAATTTGAGTCGGACACAGACTGCAATTGACTGTCAATGGGAGGTTAGGGGCTTCGATTATTCTTTTCGATCTCCGGATAGTGATCGTTTTAGTTTACAACCCGCTTTTTCTAAGGAAGTAACGTATCGCCTAGATGGTAAAAAACCGTATAAGAATGAAATCAAAGAATTAAGTTTTGTTATGGAATATAAGGATATGATGGGTATGACTTATTTTACCAGGAGAGAATTAAAACGTGTCAGGGTACCCTCGGGAGACTTCTATGAATTTCAAAGAGGAGGTATTTTTTATCCTGCAGAACAAATTACTAACATAGGAATTAAAGGAGTATCCATTCCAATTCATACTGATGATAGATATCAAAGCGATTTTGAAGTTGATATAAGTGGAAAGGCTGAAATTGTGACTATTGGTGTCAGTAGAACTTTCCTATCAACATGGGGTTTTTTGGATGACATAGAAAGGATTAAATCGGCTATTGCAGAATTAGGGTCAAGAGTTATCCGTAAAATGTTGCTGAAGAAAGAGTTAAATGACTATTTGTTTGTTGCAGATGATTTTCCTCAGGATTACCAAAATGGTTTTAAAGGTTACCAGTTACTTCGTGATTCTTTATGAATAAATCTGCATTTCAAAAGATTGTTGATTGGAAAGTCAAAAACCAATTCCTAACAAGTCAAATCTCGAGCCTTGAAAAGCTGAAAGGTTTTCCAATAATGGGAACCTCTGCATTTTTGTTGAAAGCTCAACTAGTAGAATTTGAGTTGAAACAGCTTATTTCGTCGCTTGACTTGCATGCACATTTTACCCACCAATTTTGGTGGAAGAGAAAGAAAGCCAGAACACCAGTGCAACTCGACAAACAAAAATTAACACTTGGAGGACTTAAAAAAGAAATCGAAAAATATAAATTTGAATTCTTGAAAGATTTAAACTCTCATTTGATAAAGCTAGTCGAATTAAGAAATGAGTTTGTCCACGCACTTTTTAATCTGGGAGGTATAAAAGATTTAATAGTGAAGTCAGAAAGGGGTTTGAGTTCAGCAAATAAGGTAATGCAAGATATAAGAAAAATAGATAATTATTTAGAAAAAAATGATCCCCTAAAATGAGATAAAAAATGAAACATTTTGATTTATCGCCCCTCCAGAGGCGGGCAGGCGTCAACATTTATTAGAAAAGTCAAATAAAAAAATGAGAAACAAGAAACTGGCTAATAATACTTTTACCGAGTACCTGCTTTACAAGTCACCTGATGGCAAA
>JACQRR010000100.1 GCA_016206365.1 Candidatus Roizmanbacteria bacterium
CGAGGGCATCCATATCGAAGAGATAAAAAAAGTGAACGGCGACTGGGTGATAACGGGAACAGCCGGAGCCGCAGTCATCGTCACAGGGACCGGGCAGACCGTCAAGCAGGCAAGAGCCCAGGTGTATCACCGCATCAACAATATCCTGATCCCCAATATGTATTACCGGACTGATATCGGCCTGCGTTGGATCGAAGATTCTGACCGGCTGCATAACTGGGGCTATCTGAGGGAGGCGTAGGGGGAGACAAATGAAATACCACCAAAACATTGATTGGAATATCATTTATGGCGAATAAATAAAATGGGAAACGGAAAAAGAAACTATGGGGAATGGTCAAAAGAGGAACTTATAAGGGAGATTTTGGCCTTAAAGAAACAAAAGACTTACGGATTAGTTTGGGAACGAGAGAAAACTAAAGAGGATTTTGACTTATTCATAAATTGGGAAGGTGAAAAGACTAAAGAAGAATTTAATCCAGAAAGTAAAGACAAATTTCCAGTTTTGGCAGAAGTAAAAGAAAATGAGATTAGTTCAGATAAATACAAACCAGTTAATCTGCTAATTGAAGGAGATAATTATCATTCTCTTGCTGTTCTAAATTTTACACATAAAGAAATGGTGGATGTTATCTATATAGACCCGCCTTACAATACAGGAAATAAAGACTTCAAATATAATGACAGATATGTGGATAAAGAAGATGTATACAGGCATAGTAAATGGCTTTCTTTTATGTCTAAGCGTCTGGCTCTGGCTAAGAAACTGTTAAAAGATAGCGGAGTTATTTTTATCTCTATTGATGATAACGAAGTTGCACAATTAAAAATATTATGTGATGACATTTTTAGAGAGGAGAATTTTATTTGCAGTATCATTTGGCAAAAAGTATATAGCCCAAAAAATCAATCGAGGCTTATTTCCGTTGATCATGAGTATATACTTGCATACTCTAAGGTAAATTCTTTTATAGATTTTAGCTTATTACCTAGAACTGAATCAATGGATAGGAGATACAAGAATCCTGATAACGACCCAAGAGGCCCATGGCAATCTGGAGATTTAATAGCTAATGAAGAAAGAAAAAATGGGCATTATATAATTACAGGTCCAAAGGGAGATAATTTCAATGCGCCTGCTGGTAAACATTGGGCTTATACAAAAGAAAATTTGTTGAGGTTTATCAATGATAAAAGAATATGGTTTGGTAAGGAAGGTCGTTCGTTTCCAAGAATTAAACAATTTTTAAGTGAAGTACAACAAGGTAGGAAAGCATCTACTTTTTTCTTTCATACTGAGGTTGGACATAACGATGAAGCAAAAAAAGAATTAAAGAAATTCTTCGAGCAATCTGAAGATTTATTTTCAACACCAAAACCGACTAGGCTTATGAAACAATTGTTTAGGTTATGCAATAATAAAGATGCAGTAATCTTAGATTTTTTTGCAGGTTCTGGAACAACGGGAGATGCTGTTCTTAGTTTGAATGAAGAAGATAAAGGAAAAAGAAAGTTCATTCTTTGCACAAATAATGAAGATAATAATGGTACAGGCCTAAAAATTTGTACAGATATTTGTTATCCAAGAATTCAAAAAGTTATCAAGGGGTATAACACAACGGATAAACAAAAAATCGAAGGTTTAGGGGGAAATCTCAAATACTACAAAACCGATTTTGTTGAAGCAGAGCAGACAGACAAGAATAAGCGAAAACTTGTTGATAATTGTACAGACATGCTTTGCATTAAGGAAAATACTTTTGAAAAAGTCAAAGACGCAAAGAAATTCAAGATTTTTAAAAATGAAAAAAATCATTTGGGAATAATCTTTGATGATGAGTGTATTGATGAGTTTGTTAAGGAAGCAGAAAAGATTAGCGGAAAAATCAATGTTTACGTATTTTCGCATGATGATTCTGTGCCAACAAATGAATTTAAAACCATAAAAAAGAGAGTCTCTTTAAAACCAATACCGGAAGCAATCTTAAAAGTTTACAGGGCGGTGTTTAAAGAATGATTTTTGAATTAAAAAACTATCAAGAGATGGCTGTGGGGAAGCTTAAAGATCTCGCAAATGCGCTGCTAGAAAGAAGTTCTCGCGAAACTATTGTATTCAAGGCTCCGACTGGTTCTGGAAAGACGGTTATGGTTGCGGAGTTCATACGACAGCTAGTTAATAGGAGGGACGATAACAAACAAATAGCATTTATCTGGGCAGCGCCAAGACAGCTTCATGTCCAAAGTAAAGAAAAACTGGACAAACATTATGACGCCACAAGGGCAATTGAGTGCAAATTTTTTGAGGATTTAAACAACAATAAGATTAATCCTGATGAAATCCTCTTTTTGAATTGGGAAAGCATAAACAAGAAAGATAATGTTTACATCCGAGAAAACGAACAGGAAAGGAATTTGACCAAAGTTCTTGAAAATACGAGAGAAGAAGGCACAAGAATAGTTTTAATCATTGACGAAAGCCATTTTACAGCAAAAACAGAAACTTCAAAGAATTTAATAGAAGATATTAATCCTGACATAATATTAGAAGTTTCAGCTACTCCGCACATTCATTCTTTTTATAATGTTCTTGTGGAATTTGAAGATGTAAGAAAAGAAGGGATGATTAAGAAAGAAATTGCCATAAATCCAGAATTGGACAAGGGAAAAGTTTCTGATAAATCTCCTGATGAATTAGTTATTGAATGTGCCTTAAAGAAAAGACAGGAAATGCTTTTACTATTAGAAAAAGAAAAATCCGACATCAATCCATTAGTTTTAATTCAACTTCCTGATA
>JACQRR010000098.1 GCA_016206365.1 Candidatus Roizmanbacteria bacterium
ATTGAAGTTGTGGGTATTGTCCATATAATGTTGTAATTTGTTCTTTTGATGGAACCCAAGCCTCGTTTAATTTTTGTCTTAATCCGTTGCTGTAAGGAGCTGTCAACGGAGCGTGCAACAATAAAGCTTCTTCCTCTGGAAAACTTATTTCACGCGACCCTAAACTCATGAAAGCCAAGTCGTCAATATTTACTAAATGTCCTGGTAGTATATCTTGCGCTATTCTTCCTGCGGCGCTAATTGAAGCAACATTGTTGACACCAAGTAATTTTAAAGCTTGCACGTTGGCACGATAGTTCACCTGAAAAGGTGCTTTGCATAAAAAATATTCCCTATTAACTTTTTACCGCCTGAGGTAAAACTAATTTTTGTCATATAATTTTTTGTTATTAACATCTTGCTTTTTCTTTGGAGATTCTATTAAAAACACCCGCAAGCGGAAAAGTGCCTAATCCTACTCTATTATGCATTACTGGATTATATCAGAAGTTTAAACACCTTCCGATTTAAGGTGGTTCAATAATTTACTCAATAGAAGCGTAGTGGGCAATTAACTATTTTTTTGCTAAATATTCTTCAAATTTCTTTAAAACTTGGGACATATTTTCTCTTCCAAATCCAATGCGAAAATGGCAATCATCGAAATCGTATACCGTAGAAGGTAAAAGCATGATGCCTGCTTCTTTTACAACTTTTTGACAAAATTCTGAAGCACTTACATTCTTTTTCAGTTTAGGAAACCCGATTGTTCCAGCTCTTGGTTTAATCCATTGGAAAAATTTTTCTTGCCTTATAAAGAAATCGTCAAGAAGATTCAAATTTCTTTTTATTCTTGAAATGTGTCGTTCAATTATCTCTTTTTTGGCACGAAGCGCAATTATCGAAAGTATTTCACTCGGAGCACTGCTGCATATAGTCATATAATCCTTAAATCTTGCCATTTCTAAATATTTTTGTTTATCTCGCACTACTAACCACCCAATACGAACTCCAGCCATACCAAAAGTCTTTGACATGCCAAATAAAGAAACGGATTTGTCATAAATTTCACAAGCCGAAGGCAACCGATCTTTTTCGCTTTGTTCAAGATAACGATACATCTCGTCAGAAAAAATATATATATTTCTCTCTTTAGCAAAATTTATTATTTCCGTATATTCTTTTATAGAAGGCAAAAAACCTGTTGGATTATGCGGGAAGTTGACAATTAACAATTTCGTATTTGATTTCACATTTTGTTTTAGGAAATCGATATTAAATTTCCATCCGTTGTTTTCTTCGGGAAGCCATTTAGTTACTTCGCATCCTAAACTTTCAGCTATTTCATAAAGAGACTGGTATCCTGGAAAAGTACATATTACGTGATCGCCTTGATTAAGGATTATATTTAAAGCAATAAAAATTCCTTCCTCAGGTACAATTATCAAAACATCATCCAGATTGACACCTGAATAAAGTTTGGCTGCTTCTATCCGTAACAAGGGATTGCCTAACGATTCCGTATAACCTAACGTTAATTTCTCCCAAACTGACTTCATCTCATTATCTGCCATATCAAGAAGTTCTTTTTGATTTAATCCATCACAATCGGAACTCGATAACAAATATTTGGCGGAGAACTCATATCGAGCAAAATATCTTTCAAGCTTAAATGGTTTTATTTTCATATTTTCCTTCGATTAATTTATTTCTAATACCTCATAAACCTTTCATAAAAAAAGACTGATCTAGACGAATGAAGTAAGCTTTTTCAAATTTAACTCTGTTCTAACGTCTATAAAGTTACCATCAATCTCTCCATCTCAATTAATCCATACTCTTTCTGGAACAAATTTATATACATGTCTTGGGAACTTTTTCGAAAATTGGGCGACGTCACGAGGTTTTCTTTTTTCTACAGTTGAATCATAAGGCGTAATAGTCCCTATATTGATATACAGAATATTGTTGATTACCTTTGCGGCTGCATTTATTAAGCTTTCCATTTCAATTAAGATGCTAATTATAGCAGCCATAATGTAAGAGTTCACACTCTTTGACAAAAATTATATTCCTTGTCATTCCGTGCTTGACACGGAATCTATATAGATTCCCTCTTTCGAGGGAATGACAGTTGAGTGTCAAGAATCGTGAATAGTTACGCCATAATATTTTTGCTGAAAAAGTGAGCAATTAATGGTATAATTGGTGAATTAATAACACGCAGTTATTTGTGCGTGTTTTTTTATACTATGCAAATAAGAAATATTGCCATCATCGCCCACGTCGATCACGGTAAAACTACTCTGGTCGATGCGATTTTAAAACAAACCCATACCTTTAGAGAAAATCAAAAAGAAATGAGAGAGACTTTGATTATGGACTCAAACGATCTGGAAAAAGAAAAGGGCATTACCATCTTAGCTAAAAATACGGCCGTTTTTTATAAAGATACCAAAGTCAATATCATCGATACGCCAGGACACGCTGACTTTGGCGGAGAAGTTGAAAGAACAATTAATATGGCCAGTGGAGCAATCCTTTTGGTCGACGCGGCCGAAGGCCCTCTTCCCCAAACCAAATTTGTCCTTAGAGAAGCGCTTGAGGCAAAACTTAAAATCATCCTTGTCATCAATAAAATTGATAAAAGAGATGCTCGCCCTCAAGAAATTCTCAAGGAAGTCGAAAATCTTTTTTTAGAGCTGGCCACCCACGAAGACTCAATTCACTTCCATACCTTATATGCGGTCGGAAGGGACGGCAAATCTTTTTATAACTTACCTAGTACGTATTCGTCAACCACTCCCGGAGACCTGACGCCTCTTTTTGAAACAATCATCAAAGAAGCTCCTGATGTTGCCATCAATCAAGACAAATCTTTTCAGATGCTCATATCGACTTTAGACTATGATAAGTATGTTGGCAAACTGGGCATCGGTAAAATTTATCAGGGAACTTTGCATAAAAATCAGCCAATAGCCCTCACCGACGAAGGAAAAATAGTCGGAACGTATAAAGCCCAAAAACTATACACCTTTGAAGGACTGCAAAAAAAAGAAGTCGACCAAGTGTACGCCGGCGATATTGTCGCCATTGCCGGCATACCGGAATTAACCATCGGCCAGACAATTACAGACCCTGCACATCCGGTCAGCCTCCCCAAGATTCATGTCGAGGAACCAACCATCAAAGTCACCATTGGCCCAAACACCAGTCCTCTGTCTGGAAAAGAAGGCAAACTGGGCACTTCTCGTCAGATAAAAGAAAGACTGCTTAAAGAAAAAGAAACAAACGTTGGGCTTAAAATCGAACAAGATCCAGAAGGTATTAATTTTATTGTTCATGGAAGAGGAGAGCTTCATCTGGCTATTCTCATTGAAACAATGCGGCGTGAAGGATTCGAAATCCAAGTTTCGAAACCGCAGGTTATTTATAAAACGATAAGTGGAATATTGCATGAACCTTTTGAGGAAGTAGTCATCAATACCCAAAAAGAATACGTTGGAATTGTGACTGAAGAATTAGGCAAAAGAAAAGCCGAACTTCTCGATATGGTAAGTGAAACAAGTGGCACGAAACTCAAATATAAAATATCAGAGAGTAATTTGCTGGGAATAAGAAGCATTCTTCTGACCAAAACTAGAGGCACCTCAACGTTACATACGTACTTTTTAGGCTATTTTCCTAAAGGTGAGAAACTGGAATCAATAAGAAACGGTGTTCTGGTTGCTGTTAAACCCGGACTTTCTTTATCCTATGGAATTGCCAATGCCCAAGAAAGAGGAGATCTTTTTGTCGGATCAGGAGTGGAAATTTATGAAGGAATGGTGGTTGGAATGGCAAGCCGTAACCTGGATATAGAAGTT
Organism: Candidatus Roizmanbacteria bacterium; assembly: GCA_016206365.1. GTDB lineage: Bacteria > Patescibacteriota > Microgenomatia > UBA1406 > GWC2-37-13 > 2-01-FULL-40-13. Next base: position 3,846 of record JACQRR010000098.1, read on the forward strand.
AATATTTGTAAAGCTAAAAAACTTACAAACAATCGCTCCGCCGGAGAAGGAGTTAAAATTCAGCTCACACCGCCGACCATTTTAAGCCTCGAACAATCTTTGGATTTTATCAACGAAGATGAACTGCTGGAAGTTACTCCATTGTCGCTTCGTTTGCGAAAAAAAGTCCTTTCTCAAGTTTTGAGGAAAGTAAAAAACAGAAATAGTTAATCACCAGTTCGTTTAAGAAGTTTGTTAACTTTGCTGACTAAAGTTTCTTTCTTAATCTTTTTCCAACTTTTCACTTCAGCTTCCCTTTTCATCACTAATTGTAAAGATGGATATTCTTCAAAATAAATTAACTTTACCGGTTTTTTTGCTCTTAGGTATTTTGCGCCTCTTTGACTTTTTGAATTATGCTCTTTAATTCTTTTTTCTAAATTATTTGTCTGCCCAGAA
>JACQRR010000102.1 GCA_016206365.1 Candidatus Roizmanbacteria bacterium
GGATATTTGCTATTTGATTTTTGATATTTTATATTTTGGTTATCTTTATCTTCGTCAATCTAGGTCTGAATCCCCTCACCTTTCTATACCTCACCTTTGCCTTAAATTTAGCCACTCTTATTTTATCGCCTTTAAGTTGAGAAAGTATAGTCGCATTTACTTTATCCTTTAGAATTGGACCTCCCAATTCGATATCTTCCTTTTCATTATCAAATTGAGCCAGTTTCTCAATTCCTATTTTCTCGTTTTCTTTCCCCTCAAGTCTATCAATAACGATCTCATCATTTTCCTTAACCAGATATTGTTTTCCGCCCGATTTTATAACCGCATATTTTACCATTCTTAAATTATACTCAAAAAATTTCATTCCGCAACTAAGGAATAAGAGCCATGCCAATCATAATAGCCACAAAAGAAGAGCCGCCAAAGGAAATAAAGGGAAGAGCAATGCCCGTTATAGGAAAAAGGCCTAAATTCATACCAACATTAACCAAGATCTGAAAGATAAAATAGGACAAAAAACCTACCAGGTAGAGAAAATTTTTTTTGTCGGTACGATCTCTTAATAAATAAGAAGCGGGAAGTCTTTTTACAATCATAGTCCCAATAATGAGATATAAAACAATGACGGTAAAACCTCCAAGAAATCCAAACTGTTCAATCATTGAAGAAAAAGCAAAGTCTGTATGATTTTCAGGCAAAAAATATAGCCGCGATTGGGTACCAAGCCCAAGCCCTCTTCCGGCAAACTTTCCCGAACCCACAGTTATAATCGCTTGGGTTATATTGTAAGCTATCCCCTGTTGATCAATTTTCGGATTCAAAAAGCTTGCAATTCTATCTTTTTGATAACCCTGCATAAATTTCCAACCTATTGGTAATGCCAAAAACAAAAATAGACAAAAGTATAATATATATTTTTTTGCTAAATCAGAAAAAAGAACAACCACTATAAAGATAAAAAAGTAAACTGCAGCATTACCTAAATCAGGTTGTTTAAAAATTATCAGTGTAGGCAATAAAAAATACAGGAGGCTAAAAAGAAAAATGTTAATCGGATTTACGATTTTGTAGTCCCTAATTAGGAAATCGGCAAGAAAGAGTATAAAAAATGGCTTAAAAATTTCTGAAGTTTGAAAGTTAAAGAAATATAGATCAATCCATCTTTTCGAACCTTTTACTTCAAGGCCGATAATAAATGTAGCTGCTAACAGAAAAATAAAGAACCAGTACAAGAGTTGACTGTTTGTGGCAAAAAAATTTCTTCCTATCTTTTTGCTGACAAAAAAAGCTAAAAATCCAATAATTACGTAAAATATCTGATTTATTGCAAGACTCTGCTTGATCCCAAAGATGTCAAAGATGCCAATCATTGAAAGAAAAAATGAGGGAAGCAAAAGCTGTGTCATATCTCGACTTTTAATTCATTCCCAACAACTACTTTTTTAGCCACGACTTTTCTCATCAGATATTCTTTGTCTTCTAAAAACCGCTGAGGGATCGTTAGTACGATTTTATCCATTAGTTTAAGCGCTAATGTTTTTCTTTGAACCTGAATAAGTCTCAAAAGTTCACGCAGTTCACCCTCTTTTTTTAATTGCGCTTCTGTAACCTTTAGTTCTTTCTTTGGATATTTTATTTTGCCGTTAATTGACAAATTTTTTATATTTAATTCTTTCAATACTGTTTCCCAAATGTCATCTGAAATGTTAGAATAGTTTCCGGTCAAATCAAATGTTAGTTTAGCAAGTGGTATTCTCACTTTTTGCTTAAACATCTTTCTTTTTGCATGCCCCGCCTCAACAATTTTCCTTGCCAACTCCATTTGTTTCTCAAGCGAATCATCAATATACGACCTATAAACTTTTGGCCAGTTTGTCAGGTGAACTGATTCCTCATCCAATAAATTTGAAAATATTTCTTCGCTTATAAAAGGCATAAAAGGAGAGAGAATTATTGAAAGATTCGCCAAGACTGAATGAAGAGTTTGATAAAAACTTTGCTTGTCATCTTTGTCGTCGGAATTTACCCAGACTCTATCGCGACTCCTTCTAATATACCAAGTGGATAAATCATTAACAAATTTTTCAATCTCTAAAGCTGCATCTTTGGCACTGTAATTTTTAAGACTTTTTTCAACGGATAATACTAGTCGAGAAAATTTGCTTCTAATCCATCTGTCTAATATATTTTTTCCTAAAAAGCCCCATCTGATTTTATATTTATCCAAATTCGCATACTCCACAAAGAATTTATAAACATTCCATAACAGAAGATAAAACTGTCGTCTCACTTCATCAGCTTTTTTATAGCCAAAAAGTAAATTTTCAGCAGGATTCTGCCGAGCATACATCCAGCGCATAACATCAACACCTATTTTATCTGCACCCTCGTTAAACTCGATCATGTTACCCCAACTTTTGTGCATCGGCCGCCCGTCCTCACCAAGCAGTGTCCCAAATCCTAGAACTGTTTTAAATTGAGTAGCATTTTCAAGCACCGTTGATTCGGCTATCAAGGAGTAAAACCAGTTTTTAAACTGTCCGGGAAATGATTCGGTGATAAAGTCTGCCGGAAACCATTTTTTCCACTCGTTTTTTCGCCCAGAGGGCGATCGACCTTTGGTCGAATTCTTAAGATATAGTGGTTCTCCTTGATTATTTTCAGTTATTGTTGAATAGCCAACAATACCTGCATCCAGCCACGGATTACCAACGTCGTTAATCCTTTTTACATCCTCACCACAGTTAGAACATTTAATTAATACTTCATCAATGTACGGTTTATGCGGAGTTTGTCCTGCAAATTTCTTCCAACCCGAAATCGCTCTCTGCTTAAATTCTTGCTTCGAACCTATCACCTCAAACTTCCTACATTTCCTGCATTCATAGATCGGCAACGCCAACCCCCAATATCTATTTTTCTTGCTAATCAACCAATCATGCATATTCTTAAGCCAGTCAAGCTCTCGATCCAAACCAAACTCCGGCATCCAACTTATCTTTTTAGCAACTTCTATCATCTTCTGTCTTAGGGTTGACTTTTGACTTTTGACTTTTGACTTTTGACTTCGCAATGGACTCTTGTCCATTGCGATGTACCATTCATCCTCTACCTTCCATACGAGCTCCGTCTTACACCGCCAACAGGCAGGATATCGGTGTTTATAATTGCTAATTTCAAATACCCAATTTTCTCCTTTTTTCTCCAACTCCAAAAGATAATCTAAGATAATCCGCGGATTTTTTTTGGCATTTTTTCCTGTCAGAAATCCTAATCCTTCAAGATAATCTGCGTTATCTCCAATCACAGGAACCATCGGTAGTCCAAGTTTTCTTCCTAATTTGAAGTCTTCTGTCCCAGCAGAAACAGCTGTATGGACTATTCCCGTGCCTTCTTTGGTTGTTACCGGTAGGATATTTTGATCTGTCGCCACAACTTTATGAAATGCTTTGGGATTTTCTTTGGCTACCTTCTGTACAGCAGGCAGATCGTCAAAAGGTGCTTTGTATTTTAAACCAAGCAATTTTTTACCCTTGACAGTTTTGAGTACCTTTTTATAATCTCCTTTAAAGACTGTTTCAACCAAATCTTTCGCCAGCCAAAATAAATCACTGCTAGCGCCTTTTATCAGCGAATAGTCAAGATTGGCGTCCACTGCCAGGGCTATATTTGCCGGTATCGTCCAAGGCGTAGTAGTCCAAACCAATAAATATTCATTCTTTCTGCCGACGATCGGCAACTCAAAATAAATAGATTCGTGTGTTACTTCTTTGTAGTCCTCGGTCAACATTTCATGCTGTGAAATAGCTGTTTCACATCTTGGGCACCATGGTACTGACTCTCTCCCTTTATAGATCCAACCGTTTTCATGACAAACCTTCAGAAAATGCCAGATCATGTAGTTATTCTCGTCGCTCATGGTAAAGTAGGAGTGATCCCAATCCATAAAGTAGCCGAGTCGTTTCGATTGTTCTGCCTGAATCTTTGAATATTTGTAGACTCTTTGCTTGCAGAGATTGACAAATTTAGCTACAGAAGCTTTTTTATCACCGTGAATAAGATTTTCGATTTCTTTTTTGCTTTTTAAACCTAGTTCTTTCTCCACCTCTACTTCCACCCATAATCCTTGACAATCAAATCCGTTTTGAAATCGTTGGCGATAACCCAGCAGATTATAAAATTTCTGCCACACATCTTTGTAAGTTCTTCCCCAGGCATGATGAACTCCCATCGGATTGTTAGCTGTAATAGGACCGTCAAGAAAAGAAAATGTTTTTTTTGCTTTTGAATTTTTACGAAGATATTTGTTAATAATTCTTTTTCCATACCAGTGTTTTAACCACTTTTTCTCCATCTCGGGAAAATTGAAATCATTCTCTACCGGTTTAAACATAGAAGAATATTGTATCAAGCAGAGAGTTTTAACACAATATAGAGTAAAATAGGGATTATGGGCGGTCCATTGAATAAACTTAAATCTGAATTCAAGGATAAAAAAGTTTTGATCGTAGGACTCGGTTTGCAAGGTGGAGGCGTTGGGCTTGCAAAATTTTTCGCTAAACTAGGAGCTAAAATAAAAGTTACCGACAAAAAACCAAAAGAAAAACTGAATGTGTCAATTAATCAATTGATCGACTTTGACATTCAATACACGCTTGGGAAACATGATTTAAAAGACTTCCTCGAAGCTGACGTCGTTTTTAAAGCCCCAAAAATGCGTTGGGATGATCCATTGATTTTAGCCGCTCAAAAAAAGGGAGCACAAATTGAAATGGAGACTTCCTTTTTTGCCACCCTTTGTCCAGCTCCAATTATCGGAGTAACGGGTACACGAGGCAAATCCACTACAACCATGATGATCTATGAGATCTTAAAAAAATATTCCGGAAAAACTGTTCATCTGGCTGGCAATCTTCCTAAAATGCTTGCAATAAATATCCTTCCTCTACTTAAACCAAACGATTTAGTTGTTCTTGAACTCTCATCCTGGCAACTTTCTGGATTTCACAAGAAAAAAATAAGTCCGCAAACTGTTGTATTTACTAACTTCTATCCAGACCACCTAGACTATTACAAATCTATGGATGAGTATCTTTTTGACAAAAAAGCTATCTATCTCTATCAAAAACCTGGAGATCACTTGATCATTAATAAAAGTTTAAAACAGTCGATCTCAAAAGACAAGATAAAAAGCGAGGTGCATTTCTTTAACCATAGAGCCTTTCTACAATCACTAATTCACCTTAAAGGTGCACATAATCTTGAAAACGCCGCAGCGGCGCTCGAGGTAGCAAAAATTTTACATCTGCCTCTGGATCGTTGTATTGATAGATTAATACAGTTTAGGGGATTACCTTATCGACAGGAAAAAGTGGGTGAAAAAGGCGGGATTTTATTTATTAATGACACAACCTCAACTACGCCAACTTCAACAATAAAAGCTTTGCAATCGTTCAAAAAACATCAGATTGTATTAATATTAGGCGGAAACTCCAAACAACTTCCCGCGGATGCTTTGATTAATCGATTAGTCGAAGCAAAAAGAATAATCCTGTTAAAGGGATCATTTACAGATGAAATATATCCAGCTTTAAGGAAAAGATATTCAGATAAAATTTTAGGTCAATATGATGACTTAGAAAATGCAGTTAAAAGAGCTTATGAAGAGGCCAAACAACAATTAACAATCGACAATAAGCAATCCATAATTATTCTATTCTCTCCCGGCGCAACCTCGTTTGCCATGTTTAATAATGAATTCCACCGAGGTGATGAGTTCAATAAAATCGTTAATAAATTGATTAGCACTGATTTATAAATGAAAGCTTTCAAACCTTACAAAAAAAAATTTTTAGGCTGGCTTTTCACCATCCCTATAATTTTATCTCTAGTTGGCCTTTTTTTTGTATTCGAGGCGTCTTCGATTCGCAGTTTTCAAGAATTTGGCGATAGCTTTCATTTTTTAAAACTTCAACTAATTTGGGTCGGATTAGGCTTGACAGCTATGATCTTTTTTTCCTTTTTCGACTATCACAAATTATATTATTTATCTTTCTTGTTTATTCTTGGAACAATAATTTTGTTGTCAGTGGTGCTTTTACCAGGGGTGGGTCAGGAAGCTGGTGGCGCTCGGCGTTGGATTGACTTTGGTTTTTTTAACTTGCAACCAACTGAACTGGCTAAATTAAGCGTCATAATCTATCTCTCTTCCTGGTTTATGAATCGAGAGCGAAAACGTTTTTTCTCATTTATAATTCTTCTTTCCATCCTCATGTTTCTTATTATTCTCCAGCCAGATATGGGAACGGCCGTCATCGTTTTTTCACTAAGTGTCACTATCTATTTTTTAGCAGGAATTGAATTATGGTACTTGATTATTCTTATTCCAATATCGCTTGGCATTTTTTTTCTCTTGGTAAAAATTTCACCCTATCGACTAAGAAGGCTTTTAGCCTTTTTTGATCCAAAGCTTGATCCTTTAGGAATTACCTATCACATAAATCAAATATTAATTTCTTTGGAAAGCGGTGGGCTAGTGGGACTTGGCCTTGGCGCATCGCGCCAAAAATATCTCTACCTTCCTGAGGCTCATACCGATTCTATTTTTGCCATAATCGGTGAGGAGTTTGGCTTTATAGGAGGAGCGCTACTCATTGTAATTTATCTCTATCTTATGTATCGAATTTATCAGATAGCTCTGCATGCTCCAGATCGATTTGGTAAATTTTTAGCTGGAGGAGCCTTTGCTTTTTTTAATCTTCAAGCAATCGTCAATCTGGCTGCGATGGTAAACATTCTTCCTTTAACCGGCGTCCCCCTACCCTTCATCTCTTATGGAGGCTCTAATCTCTTAGTGTCATTTATATTGATGGGTGTGTTAATCAACATAGCAAAAAGGGTAAGATTTTTATAAACAAGTCGAACTCGCTTATGAAAATTTTAATTACAGGTGGACATTTTGCTCCGGCTTTGGCGGTAATTGATGAAATCGCTGATAAAGTAAGCGTGGTCTTTGTTGGCCGTAAATACTCTCTCGATCAGGAAAAAACATTCTCACTCGAGTATCAAGAAATCACAAAAAGACATATACCATTTTATAATTTGCAAACAGGTAGGTTAACACGACTTTTAATCCTACGATCAATCTTAAATGCAATAAAAATTCCTCTTGGACTATATCAAGCAATATCAGTTTTGACAAAAGTTAAGCCGGATTTAATCTTGTCTTTTGGAGGTTATATTGGTTTTCCTATTTGTTTTATAGGTTTTATTCTTAAGATCCCGATATTTATTCATGAACAAACCATAAAACCTGGTCTTACAAATCGATTAATAGGTCACTTAGCAAAAAAAATATTTATTAGCTTTGCCGAGGCTAAAGAATGTTTTCCTCCAGAAAAAGTTGTCTTGAGCGGAAATCCTGTGAGAAAAACCGTGTTGTCTATTCACAAAAAACCATTCGATCTAAAAACCCCGCTAAGCGGGGTAAAAAAACACAAACCTGTCATTTATTTTACCGGTGGATCTTTAGGATCGCACAGCGTCAACGTCAAAATAGAAAAAATCCTGTCTTCGCTTCTAAAAAAATATGCCGTGATCCAGCAAACTGGAAGTGTAAAAGAATACAACGATTACCAAAGGCTGAAGGACAAAAGAAATAAATTAGCAAATGATCTAAAAGCCAACTATTATATTAGAGATCATTTTTTTGCAGACGAGCTAGGCTACATCTACTCTGAATCAGATCTAGTGGTGGGTCGCTCGGGGGCAAATACTGTCTTTGAGCTCATCGCTTGGAAGAAACCTGCAGTTTTCATACCTCTTCCCTGGTCAGCCAACCAGGAACAACTTAAACAAGCTATGCTTCTTCAAAAAGCTGGCGTGGGAGAAATTTTCCAGCAATCTCAAAACTTCAATCAACTACTCCAATTGATAGAAAAAGTCATAACGAATCTCGAATACTATAAAAATAATTTTAAAAATGTAGAATTACTCTATAAAGAAAATGCTGCAAAAATTATCGTTCAGACAATTCTTTCGCAAAAATCTCCCTAAAGGAAAAGTCTATATTTTAATTACTGTTACAGCCTTGGTTTTTTTTCTTACTTTAATATCTATTAATTCATATTTGCAAATTAAAACGATTATAGTAGAAGGAGATATTCCAGAATATCAGATAAGAGGTCTTGAGAATTTAAAAGGAATAAATATTTTATTATTAACTGAGAGTTATGTTGCAGAAAATCTCGTTAAAAATAATCCTATGATCCAGTTAGACGAGGTAGCAAAAGAATTTCCCAATAAGCTTATCTTAAAATTTAAATCAATCGTACCCCTGGCTGCCGTGAAACTAAATGAAGGCTATGCATTACTAAGCGAGGATGCGAAAATACTTAAAAAAAGCAAAACTACGAGAAATCTTCCGATTATTAATTTCTATCAAAGGCTGGATTATTATCAGATTGTTCCTGGCAATAAATTAGACTATAAGGAGATTGTAACCACTCTAACGCTATTGAAAAAATCGCAGGATCTGAATTTAAAAGTTGAAAGTATTGATATTGGAGGTTTAAGTATGATAGAATTTAATTTAAATGCTAAAAAAATTATTTTTACCGCTGAAAAAGACAAAAAAATTCAAAATTTTGAGCTCGAAACAATTATGAAACAATTTAAGATTGAAGCTAAAGATTTTAAAGAACTGGATTTACGGTTCGACAAACCTATTGTTAGATTTTAACAATCTTATTAATATTGTTATCCTGAACTCGTTTCAGGATCTTTTTAAGAGTAAAGATGCTGAAATAAATTCAGCATGACATTAATGTATCAATTTTGAGTTTTTCAAATTATGACAGATAAAATGCTTTCCGCGATTGATATTGGCAGCTCCAAAGTTGCAACCATAGTTGGTGTCAAGTCAACAGAATCTAATGAACTGCGAATCGTTGGGTTTCACAGCTCTCCTTCTAAAGGGGTTAAAAAAGGACTTATAGTCGATATTGACGAAATCAGCATGGCTGTTGAGGAATGTGTAGAAAAGACAGAGCGGATGGCAGGGCACAAGATTAATCAAGCCTTTGTCTCGGTTGGCGGTCCACACATCTCTTCCTTAAATTCTCACGGAGTAGTCGCCATCTCAAACCCTCAAACTGAAATAGTTGAGGATGACGTAAATCGTGCGATTGACGCAGCCAAGGCCATCTCAATCTCAAATACAAGGCAAGTAATCGAGGTAATTCCACGCGAATACGTTGTCGACGGTCAAACAGGCATTAAAAATCCAATTGGCATGACTGGAATTAGGCTAGAGGTAGACACGCATATCATTACTGCCTCTCACACGAATTTGAAAAATCTGGATCGATGTCTGTCTGAACTCGGCCTCAGCAATGCCGGGTTCATTTTTGCAGGATTAGCTTCGGCTCAGGCCGTACTTACCGATACAGAAAAAGAGTTAGGAGTAGTTCTTGTCGATATTGGAGGTGGTAAAACCGACATTTGTCTGTATGTCGAAGGAGCTCTGTCATATTCAGCGTCCATTCCGGTTGGAGCAAGACATATCACAAATGATATTGCCGTTGGGTTGAGAGTCTCATTGCAATCTGCTGAAGAAATCAAACTTTATTTGAGTCATTATCTAAACAATAAAAAAGAACCTCCAAAAAAAGACGCTGATTTAAATTTAACCCAACTCCATTTGCCCGAAAATGTTTCATCGGTAACTCTTAAAAGCCTAACCGACGGAATTATTGCCCCGAGGCTTGAGGAAATTTATAATTTGCTAGAACAAGAAATTGAAAAAAGCGGATTTGCAAACTCTGTTCCATCGGGGCTGGTGATCACCGGAGGAGGAGCGCTGACGATTGGGATGACTGAGCTAGGTAGAAAATACATGGGTATTCCAATTAGAATAGGTATTCCACAGGGTATGACTGGCTTGGTTGACGAGTTACTGAATCCCCAATACGCTACTACGGTCGGTTTGCTTTTATACGGACAAAAAAATATAATAACAGAAGTCGGCTGGAAAAACTTTAATAAAATTTTGAAAGATATCAGTTTTGGAAATTCTATTACTAAGATAAAGGAGTTCTTTAAACAATTTATACCCTAACATGATGCCAATCTACGAATGATATGCAAATGCCGCAAATTATTCTAATCTTGTCATTCCCGCGAAAGCGGGAATCTAAATAGATTCCGCATCAAGTGCGGAATGACATTTGGTATTTGCATAATTAGCATCATTTGCATCATATTTATGCTTATTAAGCCAAAAGTTGGTCAGCCAGCAAGAATCAAAGTAGTCGGCGTAGGTGGAGGCGGCGGAAATGCCTTAATATCGATGATTGACGAAGGCGGAATCAGCGGGGTGGAGTTTATTGCTGTCAACACTGATGCCCAAGCTTTGCTGCATAATAAAGCAACCACTAAAGTCCAGATTGGCGAAAATCTGACAAAAGGGCTTGGTTCAGGCGGAGACCCGGACATTGGCAAACAAGCTGTCGAAGAATCTCGAGAAAGGCTCAAAGAAGAGCTGTTTGGAGCAGAAATGGTCTTTCTGACTTGTGGAGAAGGAGGCGGAACAGGAACTGGAGCCAGTCCAATAATTGCAGAAATAGCTAAAGAAACAGGAGCTTTGACTGTGGCTGTGGTTACTAGACCATTCGAATTTGAGGGAAGTAAAAGAAAGTTTACCGCCGACGAAGGCATTCAAAAGCTCAAAGAAAAAGTTGACACTTTAATCGTTGTTCCCAATCAGCGAATCCTTCAAATCGTAGATAAAAAAACTCCCATCCTTGACGCTTTTAAAAAGATCGATTCAGTTCTTCACCAGGGAGTAAAAGGCATAGCCGAACTAATCACTACTCCAGGCTTAATCAACGTCGATTTTGCCGATGTTCGAACAGTGATGAGCAACGCCGGAACGGCACTTATGGGTATGGGAGTTGGCAGCGGAGAAAAGAGGGCTCTAGTTGCCATCAAACAAGCTATTTCCTCGCCTCTTCTTGACGTATCTATCGAAGGAGCTCGCGGAGTTCTCTTTAATGTCATAGGTGGTCCTGATTTAACAATGACAGAGATCGATGAGGCGGCATCGATAATCGCAAAAACAGTAGACCCGGACGCAGATATTATCTTTGGCGCTGTCATAGATGAAAAATTGATGGATCAGATAAAAATTACGCTGATCGCAACCAAGTTCGACGATAAAAGGCTAAGGCTTTTTAGATTCAAGCGAGACGAGCCGAACGAAGAGGTCGCTAAAAAAGACGAAGAATCTTCCGAAAAAACAACTCCTAATCCGCTTGAAGAGGATCTTGAATCAACCGACGAAGAAATACTCGAAACCGAATCCGAATTCGATATTCCCGCGTTTTTAAGAAAAAAATGATTTTTGTCTTCTTGTTTTGGGTTAATTTATTTACTTCAAGCGTTATAATGAAAATTATATATGGAAGAAGCCACGACTACTGAAGTAATTGTTCATGAACAAGCTTCTGAACGCTTTAGAGGCGCTACGAGATTACCGGGAGATTTTTTAGACCTATTATCCCTTCCCGAAAAACCGACTTTTGGATCCACCTTTTTTGTTGATCAGCTTGTTGCCACACAAATTAAAAATCCCGGCTATTTTGAGAGGGTTATTACGGCTTTAAAACAAGGACAAGATATAAATGGCATGTTGCTTTCCGCAGATAATCCTTTTGTTAGACATATCAAAGACAGACTAGAAACAGAGGTTGCCCAATTTGGAAATAAAAGTCAAGTTGTCCAAGAAGCAATTACTAATGGCGCTGAAGCAAAAAAGCCAAGCGGTGAGTCCGTTGCTGTGGATGTAAATATCGACCGTAATTATTTGAAAATAGCTGATAACGGAAAAGGAATGAAGTTTGGCGTCGAATTTATGCAAATTCTTCGGCCTCATTCAGGCGAAGAAGACAAAATCCGAGGACAGTTCGGTCAAGGAACTAAAGCTTACTGGAGGCTTTTATCTGATGAGAACAGCTACATGCTTGTTAAGTCGGTAACGGAGACCGGAGAAGCGTTCACCTGTCAGCTTGGCTACACAAAAGAAGGAAGAAGGTACTGCAAACTTCTTGACTATTCAGAAGGAGTTCAAGCGCCAAGCGGAACATCAATCGAATTTGTAAACTGCGCCATTGGCGATCCCAGTTCAATTGTTAAAGAGATCGGAGCAAGAGTAGAAGACATCGATTATGCAAAAATAAAATGCAACGGTGCTGAAGTAAACCAAAAAGCAGTCGAAGGAAAAAAATATGAAGGCGGAAATGGAAGTAAAATCATCGTTGCCTCAACGCCTGAAAACATCTCTTCAGATATGCAAGTTAGAGTAAACGTAAGAGGTGAAACGCTCTGGGAAAGCGACTTTAGCGATTCTAAAGCAGAAGATAGTAGAGCAAAACCCCGTCTTATAATCGACCTTTCCAAAGAAGCCATGACAGCCGAAGCTCGCTCCCTCGAGCATATTAGGTTGACTGAACAAGATCGGAAAGCTCTTCTCTCTGCGATTCACTCAGTTGCCACCGACGGCAGCCTTGAACCAAAAGACAGAGCAAAAATTCTAGCTGCACTTTCTCGCCCCTTCACATTTTTACAGACAAAAAATACCAGCACCGCAATCGGAGATGATTTAACTCGATACATAGCCGAAGAACTGATTCCGCTCATCAAGCAAGAAAATTTAGGAGTTGTAGCAGTTGCCCCTGGGATAGATAAACTTGACTGGGGTGATGATGTTTTGAGAGTCGACCAAGAGGCCGCTAAATATCTTCCAGCCGAAGCTAGGAAAAAGGCTGCAATCGCAGCTAGAGGCTTTGCGGGTGAAACCACACTCTACGAAGCGCCAGTTAAAGGAAGGCTCGAAGGCGATATTTTCGTTGAGGTTGGAGGCAAAATCTTTGTCAATACTGCTCTTCTTGAAGGAACAACAGACGAGTGGCCAATCAGAGCTCGCGGTTTAAATACAGCTCTAAAACTTCGAGACGATATCGGGGTTGATATAAAACCTGTTAACGGTGAATTTCGATCAGGTCCTCAGTCAGCAAAGATAGTAGATGTAGCAGAACCAGAACCCTTATGGCCGAAAGGAACAACAAAGCTTGATTTAGCTGACTTAGCTAGTGCGCAAAAGCTAGGCGATCAAGAATTAACAGCCTTAGAAACATTGCAAGCTAGGGTTGCAATCTCTACTCCAGCAGAAGAACCACAAACTGAAGCAGGTACCAAAGAGAAAGAAGAGATGCAGCAAAAACTTGAAAGGTTATTTCCTACTCTTGAAGATATTAATAAACATATTAAAGATATTTTTAAATTAAAAATTATTGGATTATTGCCCAAAAGAGCGGATCGCGAAATTGGCCAATGGAATGCTCGAGAGTTTACAGATTTACTTTTGGGAGGCGAAGAAAATTTAGATAAAGAGCTAAGCAGCGAAAAATTGCCCGGTTTGATCCAAGAATGGAAAAATATATCTTCTGAAGAAACTATTACAAATAGAGTTGAAGCTTGGCAGCCGATTTTAGCTGGACTATCGGCTAGAGGCGAACAAGGCATTGAACTGGCTAAAAATTTGGAGAAAGCTTTAAGAGACGGAAAGACTCTTCTTGATCATTTTGAATATTTTTTTCAAGCTTCTGAATATATTTTCAACAGTCAGGAAGATACTGTTCAAGCAGCCAGAGATCGAGTAAAACAACTCATGAACGTATCCTCGGCAGAAGAATGGCATACGAGAGTCGGCTGGATCAGGGAAGAAGTAAAAAACCTACAATCAGAGCAAAAGCCTGATTTTTACCGAGCTAATATTTTGCTGGGCATGAAATTTTCACAGGCTGATTTTTCTTTATTGGATACCAATTATATCCACCGATTTATATCACACCCCGCAGTTAAAGAAATTTTATTAGACCAAAGAACAAAACTCGAACTAATCTGGGAAGAAGAGCGAAGAAGAGACACATTTGTATTAAAATTTGGAACTAAGGAACCTACCAGTGATTATGACATAAAAGCACATATGATTAGAGATTTCGTTGAGATTACCTCGTTAAATAATGTACCTTTTATCGAAGATCTGCCTACTCTATTAAACTTAGACCATTCGGAAAAACTATCTCGTATTTTTGACTGGTTCAGAATCGGAAGAGGGTCATTAGATCACCAATATTTAGCCTGGGAAATTTATAGTTTCTCTAAATTTTTAAAAGAACGCAATTTAACTCTAGACGACTTGGGCAGAGCTATAGATATCCTTAGCCATCTAAAAGTTGAGAATCCTTTTGGCATGGATTATTCAGTTTTTAATGAAGCCGGGCGCTATTCGAATTTTATTGACTCATTGATGGAGCTGCAAAAACTAGAAATCTCAGACACTAGATTCGCTATGCTTGCAAATCTTTTAGATCTACTGGAGCAACGTGTTTTTGAAAATATTGCAGATGGCAAAATAGTTTTTTTTGATCATCTCAGCTTGAACAACAGTTCAGAGAGCAAAAGACACGTTAGATTTCTTCTTTCTCGTCACCTCTTACCTTATCTTAATCTGCCTCAAGAACTATGGTTAAAGGAAGCAACTCGTTGGTTAGGTAATTTTACCGGAACAGAGGAATCTCTTAATAATTTGAGCTGGTCAGATATCGAAGGCCCGGTTGCCAATCCCGTTTTAGTCGCTAATAGACTAAATATTACAAGTAACCACCCTCAGGGAGAAACTTTGCTTAAGGAACTCACAAAAAGCTTTGCTCTAAACACAGTCCGATATAAAAGGATTCTAGAAATAGCAAAATACTTATGCGAAAAATTTCCCGAAAAACAGTGGGGGCCGAAGGAATTTCATTTATACTATGATAAATTAATTAGAAATGACGGGAGAAATAAAGTTGGAAAAGAAATTGACTCTGTTGAAGAATATGGAATTGATATTCCTGCTTATATACGCTCAGATAACTACTCACAAGACGAAATTAGACTGCTAGGCTTGGAAAGCCAAGTAACTTCAGATTGGTTAGAGGGAAAAGACATTGTCAGCAAATCAACCCATAAATTATCTGATCAGGCTGCCATCTTTATTTTGGCAAAATCGCAGGGAGAACAGCTTGGTTGGAATACATTGGTTGACTCATTAGAACATCCTTCCGAAGACTTAACACAAATAGATCGAAGGTGGGTGCAAAGGGATTTATCTGCAGCCATCAATTCCCAAGGGGGTGGACCTTTGCGCTTTTGGAACGAGTGGCGACAAAATTCTCAAAACGCTTCTCTTAAATTACCACCAGAACAAAGAAAAGCCTTGGTCGCAACTGGAGTGGATCAAAACGGTCGACGCTTTGCTCAGATGGTTGACTTTGTCGGCATGAAGCCAGAAGAAGCATTGTGGAGTTTGCCGACCGTCGGCTTTACTTCAGGCGAAACGCCTACTGGATCATTATCCCGTTTTAGAATGGGTTGGCTCACTTGTTTGTCGGGCGCTGCAGAAGTGAGAGTGAGGACGAGCATAGGCGATGGTAAAGTAACCTATCTACGTTTTATACCGATCAGAAATGAGCAAGGAAAAGTCATCGACGCAGATGTCGAAGCAGCTGTTGTGAATGAACAGACAGGGCGTATAACAGATATGACTTGGTTTGCTCCACCTGGCATAGCGAGCTGGACACAAGGTAAAGAATTGGATCAAACGCTAAAATCTTCAGCCAAATACTTGAAGCCCGAAGAGTTGGAGATTTTTCAGCTGGATAAGCCTTTGTCTGGCGACCGCTTACCTGAAGAGAGATCGCTTCTAAATAAGCCAATTACCGTCGCCGACAGATTAAAGGACTGGGAGTTACGGCTTTTAGGCTCTGACGAAGCTCCCTTATTGTTGCAAGGCGGATTTAAAATTGGTGAAAGAATGCCAGATGGCCTTGAGCGAGCTATTCCTAGCGTCATTCGTAGAACTCTGGTCGGAAATGGGCTGACTTTAGCTCTTTCAATAGACAGATCTATTGCTTTAAACAAATCCAGAGACCGGATCGAAAAGGAAGATGAACTCGTTGAGAATAACTCAGATCTCGTAACCGCTATGGCAGTTAGAGGATTAGCTCAGATGATAATTAAAGGTCAAATCAGCACAGCCAAAGAAGATGCTGTACGCGGGAAATCGCCTTTAGCTTATGATTTTAATAAAGATTTTCTCGATAGAAGTATACTCCCTTGTGACAGAAGAATTTTAAATTCACTAGAATTATTAGCAGACGGCGAAGTCCCAAATCTAAATTTTTTAAGATCCGATTCAGACGAAAGCGATCGACAAACCATAACAATGGCAGTCAATCTGCCTCTAATCAAAAGCGGCGTTGACGGAATTGACGAATGTTTCTCTATTGTGGATTTATTAACAATTAGGGCTGGGGCAAGTTTTTTACTAGAAGGATCATTACCAGACAATTTGTCTGTCTATGAAATGATAAAACCATTGGTTAAAGAAAGCGAAAATGGTGAACTCTTACTGTCTGACCAAGCCCTAAAATTATTATTAGACAATTCCAAGATATTAAATCAAGCAAAAATGAGAGCTTTATGGGCAGTCCAATCTTTAAAACCTTTAGAGAACAGAATTTCTTCGTTTATTCAAAGACTGACAAATGCTCTAGCCAGGTTAAAAAGCACTACAAAAGTAGACGCGAGCAAAACTTGGCAGAGTGCTATGACAACCAATTTGGCTGCCATAAATTCTAGAGAAGCTCCATCTAGCGCAACTGAATTAGGACGTCTTACTACCGGTGCAAAAGCAATTCTGGCGGGAGTTTCGACCGCAGCCGGTGGAGGCAGCCTTACTGAAACTGAAGATGGCAGGTTAGGAATTCACCTTCATAGAAAAAGAGGGGGGCAAAAAGAATCACCCGATGAAAACACGCCTATTGAATTGAGTGAACATGATAGACTCAAACTTTCTTCATCAGGTCTAAAAGCGATGGCAACGTTACGAGAGGCAGTACAAATCGGACAAACACAGGAACAAGAGGCTGTAAGCCCAGACAAGTTTCTTAACAGAAGAAGATGGCCAGATGCAGGCGTTTACCCGGCAATCGCGGCTTGGGCAACTATGGTACTAAAAGTCGCTTATGGAAGAGACGTTAACCTTGATGAGGATATCGGATTTTATATTGATCCCACAGGCCAAAGCTCTGCACATGGAGCCGGAAAACGAATCGCCTTTAACCTTCTGGAAGAAAGATATGCTCGACTCATGGAGCAGGCATTAAGAGGGGATACTAGCGCCTTGTTAGCTTCTTCTCTGGCCGGTACGACTATACATGAGGGAGAACACTTAGAAGAGTCAGGTAAAAGTGAAGTCTGGACTGGAAAAGATACCCACGATCTCGTTTTTAAACAAAGATTATTTGCTACTTTCAGCCGCTTCTTAAGAATTATGTTAGCTCATTCAGAAAGTGGCACTTTAAGAATCAGAGAGGAACATGAAAAATTAATATCACAATTCTCACCCACCAGCATTCAAGGAAAAGAATTTTATGCCAGGTTATAAATCATTTTTCACTTTACTTCAAATATTTTCTTATATTTTCGTTGTGTTCTTCGAGCGTTTTGGCAAAATGGAGGCGGCCGGATTTATCTGAGACATAGTAAAAATTTGGCGCGTTTGGATCGGCGTCAATCACGGCTTTAATAGCTGCCAGCCCTGGATTGGCAATCGGACCGGGAGGAAACCCGGCATTTTTGTAGGTATTGTAGGGAGAATCTATTTCTAAATCGTCCAAACTTAACTCTTTTTTCCACCAATTTTTTTCGTCTGCTTGATAACCCAATGCATACTGCACTGTTGCGTCAACATCAAGTTTTATACCGTCTTCTAAACGCCTTAGAAGTACGCTTGCGACTTTCTTTCGATCTTCTTCGAAGCGCGCCTCTCTTTCTACCAATGAAGCCAATGTAACGACTTCTTCAACAGTAAGATTTCTTTCTCTTGCTTTTTGTTTTAACTCATCGTTAAAGCGACGATCAAAATTATCTGCAAAAATTTTAATCACAGCGACGGCTGTTGCGGTTTTAGGTACAAGGTAGGTATCGGGGAAGAGGTAGCCTTCTCTTGCATATTTTATAAATTCAGTCTCTGGGATATTTAGATTTTGGGATACAACCTGTGCAACTTCTTCCTTTCGCATTCCTTCAATTAAAGTTACCCAGACATCCAAAGTACCATGAGTAAGTGCTTTAGTTATTTCGTGTGTATCCATCGCAGGCGAAAGACGAAAGTCGCCTGCCTGAATTTTTCTTTCAATCCCAAATCTCTTTACAACTAAATAAAAAATTATTTTGTTGCGAATAAGTTTTTGATCAGATAAATTGTTTGCGATACTGCTTAAATTTTCACCCGGTTTGATAACAAATATTTTACTTTCCCTACTATTTCTATCCGCAGGTAGAGTCCCTTCTTTATAATAGAGGTAAAAACCACCCATAAAAATTAAAAGCAAGCTTAATAAAACAATTAATCGTCTCATAATTCCTTGTTATTCCGCTTCTATTCTATCTCATACACCGGAAAATTTCTAAAGCTGACTTCGGCTTCTTTTAATCGATACCTATCTTTAGCATAAAACCGCATAATCGGTTCTCGCTTGTCTACAAACTCGTCTAACTTCTTTAAAAGATAGAGACCAGCATATTTATCAGCCGGTGCGCCTAGTATTTTTGCAAGTATATTCAGATTATAGTTGTTTATCTCTTTAATTTTACCAAATCTAGGGGACTGAATCTCCAATGTCCGAGCTCTTATTTTAAAAGTTTCAGATGATACCTGATCGTCACCGGCTTGAGCTTTTATAATTTCTTTAAACTTTTTTAGAGCCAAACCCTCGGTTAGAATCCGTCTTGCCTCATCTTCTCCACTTTTTTTTACCTTCAAATCTACAAAACAAAGATCAAGCAGCTTTCCCGCTAGTCGCAAAGCTTTTGCTTCAAGCTTTAAAGGCCGTTCTGGTTTTTGCTCCAATATGTATAAAACGTCTCGCGCTTCAAGGGCCGGTCCTACGCCTCTTCCTGACGGTTCTAGCGTTTCATTCACATCAAAGGCCACCTTAATCTTAAATCTGCGCGCCAGCTCCTTGAACTTTTCTCTTACTTTGTCGGCGTCATGAAAATGTCGTATTTTCATTGTTTTACCAACTGGCATGTCGAGAATCAAATGAGTCGTCCCTATGGCGACTTTTTTTGCCATGATTGAAATGATAATTTTGTCGAAAGATTCAAATGAAAGAGGTTCCTCTACTTTAATGATTACGTCGTCAGCTGGGGCAATTTTGAGATATTCATTCCAAGCTATGCAGCCTCCAACTTTTTCTATTATCTTTGTAACCTCTTTAGCTGTTAAATTCACTTTTGCCAAAACTTCCATAGTATCTGCTGTACCCGATGGACTGGTTATGGCTCGTGAAGATATTTTTGGAATTTTTATTCCCGCAGCAGCAATAATTGGCACAATAATCATCGTAGTTCTAGTTCCAGCTACTCCCCCAGTCGAATGTTTATCGGCGACTATTCCCTCGAAATGAAGACGCTTTCCTGTCTCAACCATTGCCTTAGTAAAATAATAAAGTTCTTCCTCAGAATATCCTTCCTTAAAAGAAGAGGCGACAAAATATGTCATCAGTATGTCGCTTAATTTTCTATTGGTAATCTCTTCCATCAAGTCATATATTTCTCTGTAGGTCAATTTTTTCCCCAATAGTTTTTTTTGAATCGATTTTATTGCGCTTAACTCTTTATCATTACTCATAGACTGTATAAAATTCTACAACTTTCTTTTGATATTCTTTGGCTTTCAATAGAAGCTTACTTACTAAATAAATCTCTCTCACATCCAAAAGCCAAGATATAAATAAGTAGAGAGCTAAATAGATAATTCCACCAGTTAAAAGTAAAAAAAATACGTTGATTGTATAAGAAGTATTAAATACAAGCCCATCCATGAACTTCATCGAATAATATACGATAACAGAAGAAATAAATGTAGCCAAGACCATCTTCATAGATTCAACAACCAGCAAACGAAAGTCCAAACCGTCAATTTTTTTAGCCAGGATCAGAAATAAAAGAATAACATTTAAGATCATAGCTAAAGAGAACGAACCAGCCAGAAACCAAACCGGCAGTCTAAAAATCATAACAAATACTATACTCAAAATAGTGTTGAGACCGATAGTTAACACGCTAATGTAAAAAGGCGTCTTTGTATCCATAAATGCATAAAAACAGCGAGTGAGAAAATAGTAAATTGTGTGGAAAGGTAGCGATAATGAAAAATAGGACAAGGTTATCGCTGTTGCAACTGTGGCTTCCCAATCAAATTTCTGTCCGCCAAAAAATAAACGCACCAACGGAGTTCTGGAAAAAATAAAAAAACTCGCAATCGGGATAGTAAAAAAGAAAAGATTTAAAACCGAGTCGACAATAATTTTTTTAAATTCCTCAATTTTTTTTCCTTGAAATATTTCAGTTAGGTAGGGAAGAGAAGCTTGTCCAAAGGCTATCCCGACGACTGAAACCGGAAGAAGCTGCAGGTGTTGTGCAAAGTAAAAAACTGTATATGATCCTGCTCCCAGAAGCGTTGTAAGTACAAGATCAATTGTCGCATCGATCTGCGCAAATATTACCGTTAGTGCTCGCGGTATAACGACCCGCAAAAATTCCAGCATCGCCGAAGTCTTTTTTAATACAAAGTAATAGTTAAAGTTTGAGTTAGTCAGAATTGGCAACTGAATTATGACAAACAAAATGGCACCGATTACAACTCCAAATATCGGGGCCAAAAGATAAAAAGACGAACTGAAAATTAGAGCGCTTATAATAATAGTCAGGTTATAAAGAATGGGAGCAAACCCAGGCAAAAAAAACATTTTGTTAGCCTGTCCTATCCCCGTTAAAAAGTTACCTAATATCAGCAGCGGGAGTTGTCCAACCAGTAGCAATCTTGAATAAAGGATTATTCCTTCTATCTTCTGTCTATCAAATCCTGGAGTAATAGCCGGAACAATCAAATTCATCGAAATAAAAAGAATAACGATGAAAACACACATCAAGAGAAAAATTAAGTTCATTATCGAAGAAATATTCAGGCTTAATTCTTCTTTGTCGTTTTGATATCTTATAAAAAGAGGGATGATAGTGCTTGTTAAGGCTCCGGTTATTAATATTTCAAAGACAAGATCGGGTATTCTAAATGAGGCTAAAAATAAGTCTAACTCTTCCTTAGTGAATAACCCCGATAATGTCCGATAACGTAAAAATCCGAATAATCGCGAAATAACTATCATCACTGCAATCAGCAAAGCCGAAGAAAACATGCTCGTTTGCTTGGCGAATATAAACCGCCTTGTCCTATCAATTATTTTGTTCATTTCAATGTAATTATAAACTAAAGTCCTTAGTTTTTTATATCTATGTAAATCCCAAGTTAAAATCAGACATTTAGAGTCATCAAATAATTCAGAACACAATTGGTAGGCCTTGACAAAAGTCCTCAAATGGATTTAAATGGAATAATATGGTGTTTTTCGGTGAATATGAGGTTTCCTTTTCCGGAATAGGAAGAATCGTATTACCAAAAAAAATTAGGGCACTCTTAAAAGGAAACATTTTCATTCTAGCGAAAGGAAGTATTAATTGTTTAGCCGGATATGACAGAGAAAACTGGGAAAAACGCACTCAAGAACTCTTACAGTCTTCTCTATTGGAAGATAGTAATGCAGATAAGAAACGATTTGTATTCTCATCTATTGTCTATCCAGAAATTGACGATCAAGGAAGATTTGTTATCCCAAAAAACCTATTAAAACATGCCGGATTAAACAACAAAGCAACAATTATCGGTGTCGGGGATCACTTTGAAATTTGGGAACCACAAAAGTGGAATGCGTACTTAAAGCAAATCCACCCGCAGGCTATAGTCCCTTTAGGGAGTGGACAGGCACGAAAATTGTAAAAAATGCATACTCCAGTACTTTTAAAAGAAGCCATTGAGGGACTCAACGTCCGACAAAATGGTCTCTATATCGACGCGACTGTCGGAGAAGGCGGACATTTGTTTGAAATTACAAAACGAGGGGGGAAAGCTTTAGGTATTGATTGGGACGAAAAACAAATAAACCGCTTAAACGTCATTCTGGGAAGGAGCGAAAGCGACGACTCCAGAATCGTAGTTAATAACAACGATTCCGGACAAGTCTTTCGACAAGCTCAAGACACTGAGCAAAGTCGAAGTGCCGGAATGACAAACAATATAATATTAGTTCAGGGTAATTTTGCAGATATTGAAGAGATCGCTAAGAAGAACAAATTCTATCCTGTTGACGGCGTTATTTTTGATTTAGGCTTGTCGATGGGACAAATTGACAATTCGAAAAGAGGTTTTTCCTATAATAACTTGGCTGAAAGACTAGACATGAGATTAGATTCCAGATTAAAGACGACGGCGGCAGATTTAATTAATAGTTTAAACCAAGATCAAATTTATGAAATTTTGGCTCGTTATGGTGAAGAGATCAATTCTTTGGCAATTAGTCGAGCTCTTGTTCGCGCCCGTTCCTTAAAAAAAATCAAAACAGTTGGAGACGTAGTCAAGATAATAGATAGGGCGATAGAAAAGAAAGATAAACGTACATATGCTCGGGTTTTCCAAGCTTTACGAATCGCCGTCAACAATGAGCTTAAGAATCTGAAAAAAGGACTAGAAGGAACTTTGAAGATTACTAAGAAAGATGGACGAATTGTTGTGATTTCCTTTCATTCTTTGGAAGATAGAATTGTAAAGCAATTTATAAAGCAAAATAATCTTAGACAAATGCATAAGAAGGTTATCAAGTCAAATTACGAAAAAGTTTTTGAGCGTTCTGCAAAGTTAAGAATTATTGAGCGTTAATCAAATTGAGTTGTAATTTTGCATTATTAATTTTGATTTTAAATTTAGCCAACATCACATTGATATGATATCTAAAGGGAAATACTTAATTTGGCTCATCTTCAGCATTTTGTTAGTTAGTAATGTCTTTGTCTTCCTCCATAGTATGAAGCTAAGCGATAAAATTAATCATTTTGAAAAAGAAATAAAAAATCTACATCAAGAAAACTTGACTCTCGAAAACAAAATTTATGCAGTAGACTCTCTGCAATACGCTGCCTCAATTGCTGCGCAATTCGATTTTAACCAAAAGGCTCAACCCATGTATCTTGAGAATCTCAAATATGCTCGAGGTCAATGAGTATGACGAAACAAAGACTTCTATTAATAGTATTTTTCATTTTTTATCTTCTCATTATTATAAAATTATTTTACCTTCAAGTGCTGAACCCGTCCTCCAGCGATACAGCATATTTAAAAACAAATAGAATCTATCCCGAGCGGGGTAAGATTTTTGACAGAAACGGTGAGCCGTTAGCTGTAAATAGTCCAACGTTTCTTCTTTACATTGAGCCAAAAAAAATTGGCGATACATTTGAGTTTGTTAAAAAAATCGATTCCATTTTGCAAGTTGGCGAAGCCTCACTTGCCTCAAAGATAGATAAAACTAAAAGTTGGGTAGCAATTAAGGATGGACTCGACACAGACCAACAACAGAAACTTCTTGATCTAGGACTTAAAGGTTTAGGTTTTGAGGACAGATTTAAAAGATATTACCCTGAAAGCTCGCTCGCCGCTCACCTTCTTGGCTTTGTAGGCAAAAACAGTCAAGGTGAAGATTTAGGCTACTTTGGCATAGAAGGCTTCTACAATAAAGATCTTGTCGGATTGCCCGGAATCATAAAAAGCGACAGAGATATTTTAGGCAGGCCGATTTTGATCGGTACTCAACAAAAACTTGACCCAGAAAACGGGCGAGATCTCTATTTAACAATAGATAAATCCGCGCAAGAAATAGTCAAGAGGAAGCTACAAACAGGACTAGAAAGATATAGAGCCAAAGAAGGTTGTGTTTTGCTAGTCGTTCCCCAAACTATGGAAATCCTAGCGTTAACATGTCTTCCTGATTTCGACGTCGATCTTTACCATTTGTTTTCTGAAGAATTTTTTAAAAATCCTGCCATTTCCAATCTATATGAACCTGGCTCCACGTTTAAACCTTTTATCATGGCTGCTGCTTTGGAGGAAAAAAGTATCCAGCCTGATGATTTTTATAACGAAAAAGGCCAGATTGAAATTGGAGGATACACAATAAAGACCTGGAACAACAAATACGAAGGCAAAATTTCCCTGACCCGTATTATTGAAAAATCGTCAAACGTCGGCATGGTATACGTCGGTCAACGATTGGGCCGTCAGAAAATGTATTCCTATCTCAAAAAATACGGCTTTGGGGAAATATCAGGCATCGATCTGCAGGGAGAAGGGTCAGGTCGTCTTAAGGAAGAATTTCTCTGGTACCCAATAGATTTCGCCACGGTCAGTTTTGGACAGGGAATCGCTATCACGCCAATCCAAATGATCCGCGCCTTTGCATCTCTTATCAATGGAGGAAAATTATTGAAGCCATTTGTTGTGAAAAAAATTATTTCGCAAGGGAGGGAAAAGTATATCGATCCCAAAATCCAAAGGCAGACAATAAGCCCTCGCTCATCAGAGATAATAAAAAAAATGCTTCTTTCGGCCGTGGAAAATGGTGAAGTTCGTTGGACCAAGCCTAAAGGCTATCAGATAGCCGGCAAAACTGGAACAGCGCAAATTCCTATCGAAGGACACTACGATCCGACAAAAACCGTCGCGTCTTTTATTGGATTTGCCCCAGTTTCTCAGCCAAAATTTTTGGCGTTAGTCATCCTTAGAGAACCTCAAACCTCTCCCTGGGGATCAGAAACCGCTGCCCCCCTATTTTTTGAGATGGCTAAGGAACTGTTGGTTTACTATAATATAGCACCGGAATAAAATAAATTCTAAACCCTAATTTCTAAATCAATTTCTAAATCCTAAATAAATTTCAAGTACTAAACAGGACTTACGCACTTTACTGTCATTGCGAGTCCCGCCAGTGGACGGGACGTGGCAATCTCAAATGGGATTGCTTCGCTTCGCTCGCAATGACAATCTAAAGTTAAATTAGCTGCGTAACTACTGTACTAAATTCAAAATTAAAAACAACTATGTTTAGAATTTTATTATTTGGATTTTGGATTTGTTTAGAGTTTAGTATTTAGAATTTATAGTTTATATGCAAAAAATAAAAAACCTATACCATCTTATCCAATCTCTTGTTGCAAATATTTATTATGGTTTTCCCAGCCGAAAGCTTAAAGTAATTGGAGTGACTGGGACCGATGGCAAAACCACAACTACACACCTCATCTACCATATTCTTAAATCTGCAGGCAAAAAAGTTTCTATGATTTCAAGCGTTTATGCCAATATAGCAGGTCAAACTCATGATACCGGTTTTCACGTTACAACCCCAGACGTTTTCCCGCTCCAGAGATTTTTGCGTCAAAGCGTTGCTGCTGGTGACGAATATTTTGTACTTGAGACAACTTCTCACGCTCTTGCTCAAAATAGGGTTTCAAACATCCATTTTGAAGCGGCTGTTGTCAGCAATATCACTCACGAACATCTAGATTTTCATAAATCCTATCAAGACTATGTCAAGTCAAAGGCAATCTTATTAAAAAATGCCAAAATAACTCTCCTCAACCGCGATGATAAATCATTTTTATTTCTTAAAAACTTATTGGAAAAAAAATATTTTACCTACGGCTTCAGACAAAAAACTGATTATCATGTTGATCCAAACAAAAAATTTAACCTTAATCTTACCAACTTCAATAAGTATAATTATTTAGCTGCCTATGCCCTCACTGACTTACTAGGACTGAATGAGCAAAAAATAATCACTGCAATAAAAACATTTAAACTTCCTCAAGGTAGATTAGAGATTGTGGTGAAAAAACCAATTACAGTATTAATTGACTTTGCTCATACTCCCAATGCTCTTCATGAAGTATTAAGCGAGGTTAAAAAACGGCTGCTTAAATCTAATAGTCGTCTTATTCATGTTTTTGGCTCGGCAGGCCTTAGAGATTCTAGCAAAAGACCTCTCATGGGAAAAGAGAGTGGCAAATATGCTGATATAGTAATCTTAACCGAAGAAGATTACCGTACTGAAGATCCTTTGCAGATAGCTAAACAAATTGCAACCGGAATTCAAGAAAAAGGATTTAAATTTATTGATTCCAATTATTCGAATAATTGGAATAAGAATTTGTATAGCATCGTTTTAGATAGAAAAAAAGCGATAGAAACAGCCATAGAGATTGCTAAACCTGGTGATATAGTAATTCTGACTGGAAAGAGTCACGAGAAAAGTCTTTGTAGAGATAAAACAGAATATCCTTGGGATGAGAAGAAAGCCGTGATGGAAGCAATTAAAAAATACAAGTAAATTTCCAAGTACCAATTTCCAATTTCTAATCAATTTCAAATTCAAATTTAATAA
>JACQRR010000099.1 GCA_016206365.1 Candidatus Roizmanbacteria bacterium
AATAAAGAGGAAGTTAAATCAAAAATTTTAAAATAAAATAAAATAAATGAAAGTATTGCAATAGTTAAAAATAACGTTAAAGATCTAACGTAGATAATCTTGTTGAAAATTAAGGTTCTATTTTCTTTCTCAACGTTTCTTAGATACCACTGGTTAAGGCCAAAGTCTCCAAGAAAGGTGGTCATCTGAAGAATCATAAAATACAGAGTAAATTGCCCGTATTTTTCAGGAGTTAATAACCTGGCAAGTGCTATCCAAGCGATAGTTGTTATAGCTTTGCTCAAGACTGATCCAAAAAAATAAATCCCAGTATTTTTGAACAAATCTCTTACCATAATTAGTTTATTCCCCAACTATATAATGTTGCCGGCCAGATTGAGTAAGGATTGTCGTCTGAAGCATAATGATCAAGATAGAGTTCTTTTTTGAGATTTTTTTCGGCAAATTGTTTGATGTCTTGCGGTAAAGAGGAGTCGTCTATAAATAAAAAGCCTATCTGGTATTGGTTCATGTATTTTTTTAAATCTTTTACTTCAAGCACAAGACGTAATGCAGTCCCTTTAAGTATTTTTTCCCCTTTTTCATTTATGATAAAAGTAGTTTTTTTTGGAAGGCCGTTTACATATCCTTCTTCATTAAACCAGCGAAATGCAATGACGTTTTTAAAATCTTCATTTAGGTACCAGCCTGCCCGATCCCACCAAGTATCAATGACCACGGTTTGGCCTTTTTCTAATTCTCCTTTATTTTTTATTACCTCGTAGATTTGATGATAGTTAATATTTGCGATTTCTCTAAAATCGTGGTTTAAAGAATAATATTTTTTAGGTTTATTAACGAATTTATGTCCATTCGCAATGATAAATAAGGTAAGCAGTATCAAGACTACCATCTTGATACGATCGTTTCGAGATGGTAGGTTTTGCAGCAGCTGCCAGATAGTATATGATGCTCCAATTAAAAGAAAGGGAAAGATAGGTAAAACATATCTTGAGACATAAGGTTTGAAAATAGATGTTATAAATATCAAATGAAGTACAAGATAGATAAGTATTGGAAGAAACACCTTGCCTTTTTTGAAAATTATAAATAAAAAACCAAGTATTGCTAAAAAAGTGATAAGACCATACTCTCTCCATAAGAAAGGATGGTAATACCAAAAGTTATTGGTGAGAAAAGTTTTAGAAGTTAATATGCGGATAAAAGCGGTTATAAAACCAATTTTATAAACAGTAAAAATCAAGGTGAAAATAATTAGATAAAACCAAGGCTTTTTTAATAAATCAATGAGACGTTTATGACTCATAAATAGGAAATGGAAGAAAATGCATATTAAAAAAATATAGTAAAGAGGGTGCGTTATTGTTCCCAAAAAAATAGTCAATAAAAATGCAAAAGACAATATTAGATTAGGTTTATTTATTTCTATTAATTTTAAATAAAGAAAAAAACTCATTAGAATCAAAAACTGAACGATGATGTAGCCTCTGGCTTGGCGAGACCAGGTAATCTCAAAATAAGAGAAAGCAGCCAATAGACTAGCAGAAACCGCCGTTGGGACGTTGGTTAGATATCTTGCCAGAACAAAAACAATTACAGGAACGAGTGAACCTATAATAACCATTGGGAATCGCGCGGCAAACTCATTCACCCCAAATAATTTGTAAGACAATGCGATGAGAAGGTGGGTTGTAATGTTGTAATGTTCGATATAAATATGTGGATTTGTGAAAGCAGACAAACCGTATTTTAAAAATATTTTGCCTTGGTTGGCAGAGGAGAATTCATCGACCCAAAAAGGCGGATTATTTTTCGAAAGTCCATAAAGCCTATAAAGGAAAGATAAAAGAAATAGAGCAACTAAAAAAATCAAAACAAGCCTTTTCTGATGGTTGAAATTTTCATTAATCACAATTAGAATTATATCAGTTAAAAGTTTTCTGAGAAATTATGGATAAAGCTATTTATATTTGTACAGGTACCTGTAAGGCAGAGATTAGCGAGGAAGAATACAATAAAGGGCTAACAAAGTGTGGGACTCAAGGATGTACGCACTTTGGACACGCCTTTGAAAAAAGGATGAAGTGTCATGTCTGCGGGGCTTACTATAAAGAGGGAGAACAACACTCTCACCCTTAACCTGATTTGAGAAAATTTAGGAAATATAAAAGATCGGTGAGGATGATCATCCGCTGATATTTACGTTTTTCTTCAAAGAGCGATCGCTCTCCCTTCTCCTCGTTTTCTTTTTGAGAAGTTGGATAGTAAAAGTCTATTTCGACAGATTTTACTTTCAGTTTCTTTTTCAAGGCAATGATGATGGAAAAATATTGGGTTGCTGAATAATCCTCAGAGTCGAAGTGTGAGTTTAGATAAACTTTTTTGCTAATTTTTAAATGATATTTTCTGGTGAAAAGTCTGACGACAGGTTTTTTATTAGCAAAAACTCTTGGTCCGAAAAACATATCAAAATCCTCTGATCCTTTTAGCAGATTGTCCGTCCTCAAGATTTCACTGTAGAGTTTGTTACCTTCAATTTCAGATTCGTACATATAAGATGGGTACGTTTCTTTAAACAAGGTCGAGTTCCTTTTGGGTATAACTATATCAGCTCTATTTTCTAATACAGGTTTGGCAATTTTATCGATTGAATCAATAAGAGAAGTTTTTTCGGCTTCGCTAGAGACGATGACTTTAACATTTGGCAAATTTGCAGCGATTTTTATAGCTTGTCTTCTGGCAATAGATCGCTTTAGAGATTTTCTTTTAATTATGCGTATACCATCTATTTGAGAGAGTTCATTTCTGAAGGTTTTTACGCTTTTCCCATCGGCAACGACAACTTGGCATCCTAATTTTTTCGACCTTCTAAAAAACTCCAGCGCTAAATCCCCTCTTACTTTGTCAGTGTGTTTGATGCTACGAAGTTTTCCTCGATACCACTTGGGGTAATAAGTGATGACGGCAAAAGCAATTGAATTAGGATCAGATTTATTCATTAGATTATTCTAGCATACTTAATAAATCTTGTCCTGATTTGACAGAAAGAAAAGTTCTGATATAATAAATTCATGCCGGAATTATCTACTTTTTTTGAAAAAGCGCTCCTGCCTCCAAGTGAACTAAAATATGGAATTCCAGTTTATGCTTTTATGGAGCATTATGGAGTTGAAAACCCACAAGTTGTAGAAACATTAGAAAGATATCCAACGCTTTGCTATTTGCTTGGTCAAGTTACGGAGGTGCCAGTCGGTAGTACCGCAATTTTACAACCCGATGGAGTTGAAAGACCAATCCGACACCTGGTTGAAGGTTCTGGAATGTTTGGTTTGAAAGATCAGGATGATGCTATGAGATGGGCTGGAATATTTGGTCATAGTATTGGTATGGCTCGGCAGGCATGGCTTCTTTATAGAATGTTTGAACAGCTTTCCCCGGGACAAATGAATCTTTTTCTAGCGGCTGGGTACGATTTCAGGGACTTTATTAAATTCGATTCTAATACAGTAAGAGACGGGTCATTTGCAAACCATTGTTCAAGAAGATGGCACGATGAACACAATGTCGATCTGAAACAGCCACAATCAATGGCTCCAGGGCAAAGTGCGTTAAACCATCTTATAACGTATAAAGCTCCACAATTTATGCTTGATCTTATTAGGGTAGAAGATCATTTTAAAGAATTGCAAGCTGCTCGAGTTCAAGAAATTGGCGGTAGACATAGGATGCCTGATATAGTTTTTTCAATTTTAACACTAGCTGATTGGACGATCGAAAGAAAAACTATGCCTCTTGATGCCAGATTTGCAAGATTAAGAGGACGAGGCGATCTTGCAGAAGTGCTTCCAGTTCTTGAAGAATGTGGAAAAGGCTTCGAAGCCGATGTCAATAGAATTACAGGAGTAAATATTGTTGATTTATTTAATGGCGCTGGACCTTTTGATTGGGAATATAAAATAAGGAGTGCATATTGTGCTACTTCAGGACTAGAAGTGAAAAAAGCCTTTCCAGAATATTTTGAGCAATATCCAGAATTAGGATAAGTGTGAGGAAATCAACACTGGGAGTTGGATATCCATTTGTAATTTTATTCAGCTTGAAAAATCTAAATTAAATTAGATACTTTTACTTCAATATTTAGATTTTCAATTTTAAATAATCAATGGGTTCAAGAGAAGCTGTTAAATATGTTGATAGCCTTGGGAAAGTCATTGATCATTTAGACTTTGAAGAGTCTCCATCAGGATACGTAAGGTACTTTTCAGGTTACAATCTGGCAGAGTTTGAAATTTGCTACGATAGATTAACGAGATTATTTACAAAAAAACGTTTAGGTAAAAGTGAAAAAAACAAAAGTACTTTTTTTTGGTACGCAGAACATGGTGAAGGCGATAATGAAGTTTTTTTATCTGCGGCAAACCATGCTTTAGTTGTAGCGGACTCAAATAAAAGTTTACCAAATTTCGTGCCTATAGTTTTTACTGGACTAATCGCTGAAACTAAGATACTTTATATTTCATATGAAATGCATGGGTCAATACCATTAACAAATAAACCTTGTTTTGTAGATCATATTTATCAAATTGTAGAAGAAAATAAAAGTTTAACTTTTTTCGAAATTACTTACAGATTTGAATAATATAATAAACTGGGGGTTGAATATTAATTTTAATCCAAGCCAAAGTTATGGTTTGTGTGTTGAGAGAACAAAAAGGCAAGGATTTAATTTAAAATACAATTTGGGGAATATTTGGGGAATTTGCTGTCTGCAGAAGAATTAAAAAAAAGTAAAGGAAAAGAATTTGAAGTCGAAGTTAGATTGAATTTGTCTTAATCCAACAACAAAATTAACTTCCGGCGTTATTCATTCACTTTTAATTAATAACACTTTTAAACTCTACCTCTGAATAATTCTCTACTCAACTGTACTTCATCAACTGTTATTAATCTAACTTGTCCTTCAATTCTTAATCTTTTACCAAGAGTGTATTCGGCGACTTGGCCTTTTTGCAGATAAAATCGGTTTTTCATCTTGGTGTAAGTTGGTACTTCTTCTGGAGTTTTTAGCATCCAATCAACTCCTGATAATAAATCTCCGTGGGATACAACTCCAATCGATTCATAATCACTTATACCTATTATTCTCAATGCTCTTTGGGCTCTTTGTAACAAATGCTGCAAAGTTTCTTGATCTGCAGATAAAGGATGGCTATAAATATCCCCTCCAATTTTGGCGTAATCCTCAAGCGGTTGACCTACCCAGCTGTTTTTATTAACATCCATTAAATCTTTTAAAGTAATAAAAACAGGTACATGTAATTTAGCCAGAAGAATTTGAGCTGACTGCAAGGCACGTGTAAAAGGACTTGAAAATATTGCGTCTAGACTAATTCCCTCCGACAGTAATCTATTCGCGACTTTTTTAAGTTGATCTATTCCAGTTAGAGACAATGGAGCATCAGGTGGATAAACTAATTTTCTACCTTCTGCATCAGTTTTAGTGTCCACGTCTCCGTGTCTGATGAAATAAATTTTTTTCATTTTGAGTAGGTTGTCAGCGCAACGCTGATAAAAACGAGTATTGTTCCAATAATAAGTCCTGTAGTTATCCTCTCCCCTAACAAAATAAAAGCACTCAAGTAGGCGAATACAGGAAGAAGATAAAAAGTGAGAGATGCTAAAAGCGGACCGCCGAATTTAATCGCGTATTGGTTGAGTACGTAACCAAGAAGAGTTGTGCCAACAGCAAGGTATATTACTGCCAAAATCGAGGCCGGTTTTAGATTGTTTAGCCAAGTATGATTCTGTATAAATTCAGGTAGAGAAAGGAAAAAGAAAATGGCTGTTGCACAAAATATAAATGTTGCTGTAATGACGATTGGGGAATATCTTTGCTGATATTTTTTTGATAAAACGTTATAAATAGACCAAAAAATAACTCCGATTGATATTAAGGCATTTCCTCCCAAGTCGCCCGAATAGAGAGATTTTTTTTCGATCAAGGGTAATAAAATGGCAAAAGATACGCCAACAAGACCGAGTAGGACAAAAAACCATTTCTTGATAGCGACATTCTTTTTAAGAATAAAATAGGAAAAAATCGAAACCAAAATCGGAGTTCCTGAATAAAGAAGCTGACCAATGGATGCGGTTGTGGTTTTCTGGCCAAGTACGTAAAATGCTACATTGACTATGGGGAGAACTGATAAAGCAAGTAGTGAAGTGAAATTTCTATCAATTTTTACTTTTGATTTCAAAAAAAAAGGAAGTATAACAATTGACGCAACAAGAAAACGTAAGAAGGAAAAACTAAACGGAGGTATCTTGAGTAGAGCAAATTTAGAAACGGTTGTTGTGGCGCCACTTATGATCGAAGCTAAAAGGATGACGAAGATAGCTTTCGTTTTGTCGGACATATAGTTGAATTTTATAATAAATTAATTAGAATTAGAACAATATTATAAACTCTCAAATTAATTGAGAGATCCTTCACCTCGCTTCGCGGGGTTCAGGATGACGCTGGGGTGGATATGAAAATAATAATTCTCTGCGGTGGCGTTGGGACTCGTTTAAAAGAAGAGACAGAGTTTAAGCCGAAGCCGATGGTTTATATAGGCAATAAGCCTATCATCTGGCACATTATGAAGATTTATTCCTCTTACGGTTATAACGAGTTTATTCTGGCTTTAGGATACAAAGGTG
This sequence comes from Candidatus Roizmanbacteria bacterium, assembly GCA_016206365.1. GTDB lineage: Bacteria > Patescibacteriota > Microgenomatia > UBA1406 > GWC2-37-13 > 2-01-FULL-40-13. The sequence continues at coordinate 6,703 of JACQRR010000099.1, forward strand.
ACTACATAAAAGATTTTTTCTTGAATCAAAAGGCATTCACTTCTGATTTTACCTTAAATACAAGAAATCATAAAACAAAATTCTTTCTTGAAAACAGAGCTGAAATTGATGATTTTAAAATTACTTTTGTTGATACAGGATTGGAGGCTTTACCCGGAGAGAGAATTTTGAGATGTAGAAATTACATTTCTGAAAAGGAAAAGTATTTTATGGTTACGTACGGAGATGGAGTAACAGATTTAGATATAAGCATGTTGGTTAAATTTTATAAAAAAAATAAAAGGATTGGTACAATTACGGGGGTTCATCCGCGTTCAAAGTACGGTTTGGTGAAGATAAATAGAAAGAACAGTGTAACCAAATTTGTTGAAAAACCAGTGCTTTCTGATTGGGTGAATGGCGGGTACATGGTATTTGACAAAAGAGTTTTTGATTATATTGAACCGGGTGAGTCCGAACATCCGGCTTTAAAAAGGCTGGCGAAAGTAGGAGAACTTTCCATGTTTCGACATAATGGATTTTGGTTTGCTGTTGATACTATAAAAGAGCTTGAAGAATTAAATAAAATTTGGAAAAGTGGCAATGCGCCGTGGAAGGTATGGAAATAAAAAGTTAAAAGTTAAAAGTTAAAAGTGCAAAGT
>JACQRR010000101.1 GCA_016206365.1 Candidatus Roizmanbacteria bacterium
CTACCATGTTGTGTCGTAATTTTATATATTTTTTTTGTATCTCCGAGCTTATGTCTTAAAATATCAGCAGGCGATGTCCACGTGACATTATTTTTTTTATCAAAAGATAGTATTTTTATTTTTCTTGGATTATTTTTATATTTTTCATAAACTTTTTCAATTTTTTCTAAATTCCATTTTTCATCCTCGTTAAGATAAGGTATTGAGGTATTAGAAGAGCAACTCATTTGGTGAGCCGGATAAAAACTAAAAGTCGCAATATGACCAAAAGTACCAACAAGCTTACCGTCGTAACGAGTTCCTAATGCATCACAGCAGTCTTCAATCAACCAAAGATTATATTTTTTAACCAGCCGCATTACCGCATCGAGATTATAAGGTTTTCCCAGGGTATGCGCCATCATTATTAGTTTTGTTTTTTTTGTTACAGCCTTTTCTAGCTGATCAACATTTGCATTAAGCGTATCAATATCTGAATCAACAAATACTGGCTTTAACCCATAAAGAATTCCCGGGTTGACAGTGGTTGGAAAAGCTACTGCAGTAGTTATAAACTCATCGCCGAGTTTTAATCTTCTTTCGCCAAATACTTTAGAAGTCAAAGATGCAAGAGCAACCAAATTTGCAGACGATCCGGAATTTACAAGAGAAACATAGCGAACTCCCATGAATTTTTTAAAATCACTCTCGAATTGTTTACCAAACTCTCCCTCTGTCCACCAACCATCCCTTGCAACTTTTATCGCATTATTAATCTCCTCATCATCAAATACTTTTCCAGAAACCCGAACATAAGTTTGGCCGGGTATGAATTTGTTTGTATTCATTTTCGAATATTATATACTATTGCAGAATGCAAGACTTTAGAGTAAAAAACAACAAAATAAAATTGTCTGATTACATTATAAAATTTATCGAAGACCTTGGTGTCAAACATATCTTTCTCATTTCAGGCGGTGGAAATATACATCTCATAGACTCTGTCGGCAAAAGCAAAAAACTCAAATATGTTTGCAATCACCACGAGCAAGCTTGCGCAACCGCGGCAGAGGGATATGCAAGAATCAAGGGATTTGGAGTTTGTTTGGTGACAACCGGTCCTGGCGGCACAAACGCGATCACTGGAGTTCTTGGCGCGTATCAGGATTCTATTCCTATGCTTGTTATTTCCGGTCAAGTGAGAAGAAACACCATTGGAGCCGGAAGAATCACAAGACAGTTTGGAGACCAAGAAGTGAATATAGTAGATATTGTAAAACCGTTAACAAAATATGCAGTTACCGTTTGGGAGCCAAATGAAATAGTTTATCACCTTGAAAAGGCCGTATATCTGGCAAAAAGCGGAAGACCAGGTCCTGTCTGGATAGATATACCACTGGATGTCCAGGGTTGGTTTATCGAATCGAAGAATTTAAGGCATTTTAATCCAAAAGAAGTAAAACCGCATCACCAGACTGATAAAAAACTTTTAAAAAAGCTCGCCTCCAAAACTCTGCAAAAATTAAGAACAGCAAAAAGACCAGTTCTATATGCTGGAAATGGAATTCGGCTCGCTGGAGCGACTAAAGAGTTTTTGGGATTAGTTGATCTGCTAAAAATTCCGGTTCTTACAAGTTATGCAGGATACGATCTTATTCCATCTTCTCACGCTTATTTTTTTGGCAGAGGACACGCCTTTGGCCAAAGAGCGGCAAACTTTATACTCCAGAACAGTGATGTTCTACTTGCAATTGGTGCGAGACTTGACATTCGAACCATTGGCTTTACCTATAAAGCCTTCGCCAGAGCAGCCTACAAAATCATGGTCGATATAGACATGCGCGAAATCAAAAAACCCACCCTTTCTATTGATCTAGCGATAAATTATGATGCAAAACAATTTATTCTTGAAATGATCAAACAACTGGAAGTTAAACCGCTGCATAAAATCTCAACTCAAGATAGAACCTCCGACTCGGAGGTTAAAATAGATGACTGGCTCGAATACGGAAAAGACCTAAATAAAAAATACCCGGTTGTGCTAAAAGATTACTGGAAAGAAAAAAAAGCTGTAAATCCCTACTGTTTTATCGAAGTGATATGCAAATATCTTGAACCCAACGAATTTATTATTGTTTCAGATGGAGTTGGACCCCTTAACTGTATGTACCAAGCCTTTTATCTAAAACCAGGGCAGAGAGTCATCTTAAATAATGGGACTGCTCAGATGGGATACGGACTTCCAGCAGCAATCGGCGTTGCCTTTGCTGCAAATAAAAAGAAAAGAGTAATTTGCTTTGAGGGAGATGGAAGCCTCCAATTAAATCTTCACGAGCTAGCAGTCATGAAATACCATAAGCTTCCGATAAAACTTTTTATTTACAATAATGACGGATATCAATCTATACGAAATACGCAAAATAATCTCTTTGCCGGATTTCATGTTGCAGTTGATTCAAAATCAGGATTCAGTTCTGTCGATTTTGTAAAACTGGCCAAGGTCTATGGATTTAAAACCGAAAGGATCTATAATCATAAAGATATGGAAATAAAATTTAAAAAAGTAATAAATACACCCGGCCCTGTAGTCTGCGATATCAACACGGTGCAAGATCTTATGTTGATTCCAAAATTATATGCAAAAAAACTCCCCAACGGTCAATTCGTCTCTCCGCCGCTCGAAGACATGGGGCCATTTTTGCCAAGAGATGAATTTAAAAAAAATATGCTGATCCCATTATGGAAAGAGTAAAGTATTACAGGACTTACGCGCTGTCATTCTGAACGAAGCGTAGCGAGGTGAAGAATCTCTCAATTTATTTGAGTCTCGCATTCGCGAGAGATGTTTCGCTTTCGCTCAACATGACAAGCTAAATTGTAATTATACGCGTAAGTCCTGGTATTAATTAAGATTGCCAAAAAACTATGTCTCCTAAAAAAACAGTTTTTCTCACTGGAGCATCGCGCGGTATAGGTAAAGCTATTTATACCAAACTAAAAAAAGAAAAATACTACATTATTGCCCCTACTCGCCGGGAGCTTGACTTAAATAATCCTATATCGTTATATCGATATAACGATATTCAAAAAAATTTAAAGGTTGATGTATTAATAAATAACGCCGGAATAAATTTTCCCCAGTGGATCGATGAACTTGAAGATAAAAACATTAGTGAAACACTCCAAATAAATCTCATCAGTCCCATTAAACTAATCCGCACTTTTGTTCCCCACATGAAAAAACAAAGATGGGGAAGGATTGTCAATATTTCATCTATGTTTGGCTTAGTCGCTAGAGGAAAACAAACAATGTATACGGTAACAAAACATGGAATAAACGGCGTGACAAAAGCCCTTGCACTCGAGCTTGGGCCGCATAACATTCTTGTCAACTCGGTCTGTCCCGGTTTCGTCAATACCGATCTTGTCAAACGAAATCCTCCAGAGAAAATTGCGGCCTTAGTTAAAGATGTACCGCTTGGTCGCTTAGCCGAACCGGAAGAAATCGCCGAATTAGTGTCTTTCTTGATTTCTAACAAAAACACATATATTACTGGAGCTAACATCTTAATTGACGGCGGATTTACATGCAGATAAAAATGGATGAATTAACAATCAAAACTGTTTTAAAAGAATACAAAGTGAAATTTGTTGATAATTTACGCTTTGTCAATGATTTTATAAAAAATTCCTCCAGTGGAAAAGGGGAGTGTAAAACAGAGTTAATACACCTTTACCAGTCCTTTTTCCAATACTTTATTGAAACTTTTCCGGACAAAAATCAAAGATAAAACCA
>JACQRR010000104.1 GCA_016206365.1 Candidatus Roizmanbacteria bacterium
TATCCGGATATGGTAAAAGTTTACTTCATAGGAAATTATTCTAAAGAATTTTGCGGCGGGCCTCACGTAAAAAACACAAAAGAGATCGGGAAAATCACTATTTTTAAATTCGAAAAAATCGGCAGCAATTTATATCGTATCTACGCGAAATGATAACATATTGTCATCCCGAACTTGTTTCGGGATCTGTTATCTAAAAATCAGATGCTGAACCAAGTTCAGCATGACATTTTTCAATATAGAAAAGTGCGTTTGACTTTTGCTTATTGGCAAATTATATTCTAGGTTATGCAAAAAAAGGGAAACGCTCTCATTATAATTCTTCTTGTTGTTGTTTCATTTGCTGCTGGTTATTTTTTCTTTAAAGTAAAAAATCTCGAACAGGGTAAAACTCTTGGAACCTCACAGCAAAATCCACCACAACAACAGGCTCAACAAGAATCAACAGAATTTAAAATCAAAAAACCAGATTCAAAAGAACATTGGAATGGAGTGAAAAATGTGCGGTATGTTTGGGTGGAATATTCTGACCTCGAGTGTCCTTTCTGCCAAAAAATTCATCCAGATTTAACAAAACTTCTAAATGTTTACAGCGGTAAAATAGCCTGGGTGTACAGACATTTTCCTTTACCTTCTCACTCTAAAGCTCAAAAATCAGCCGAAGCAACCGAGTGCGCCAATGAACTTGGAGGAAATGACGCTTTTTGGAAGATGGCCGATATTATTTTTGAAAAAATGCCTGGCCTAGAGCTATCAGAATTACCAAGCCTTGCTTCCCAAATTGGGCTAGATGAATCAAAATTTAGGAGTTGTCTAGATAGTGGAAAATTCGAAAAAAAAGTTAAAGATCAACTAGCCGAAGGAGAAAAAGCCGGAGTACGGGCCACTCCAACCAACGTTATCTACGATATGAAAACCAGAAAAACTTCTTTGATCGAAGGCGCTTTACCATACGAAGACTTAAGAAAATCCCTCGATACTTTCATCTCACAAAACAAGTGAACATACTACTTAAAAAGTGTCAAAATAATCGTTAAAAGTATGCTGATGATAATTGAAGTCACGATTGGGAAATAGAAAGTAAAATTTTCTTTCTGAATTAAAATATCACCCGGTAAAAGAGGTAAATGGAATTTTTGAAAAAGATTGAAAAGTAATCCAAAAACTGCTAATAAGACACCGGCAAGGATCAAAAAATTTCCCATCATTTTATTCTGTAAATTTAAAAGTATTAAGTATGGGTATAAAAAGTGATTTAGCTTCTGAAGAATTAGGTTCTAATTTAAAGGTAATAATACCACCTTTAGGATGAACAATTTTTACGAAAGCAACTCCCCAATCAATGATTGCTTCTACACCTCCGATTCGTTTTTTCTCACAACGCTTATCATTAAGATAAACGCTACAATAATCAACGCCCATAGTAGCAAGCTGCGCCTCGGAAATATAACCAAGTGTTATTGTGTACCAATCATCATTCTGACTTGAATAGTCATGGTATTGAATGGTAAAAGGAGCATCGGGATTTGTTTGCGGCTCAGACCATGTGGCTGGAAAACTAAATTCGTATCTTAGTTGGACATCTCTATAAGTCCTCCATTTTCCGCTTTTCTTCGCTTCTTCAAATTGTTTTTTAGCTACATTGCCTTTACCTTTTTCAACCTCATTAAAAAACTTTTCCCGGCGGGTGACTGTTTGAGTTTGCTTATCTGATTGATTGTCTACGGCAGTAGGTTCAACTTTTGAACGACGGTTTAAAACGACATAACTAAAGATAATAACAGCTACACCCAAAATAATAATTGCAGTTATTTTATTATTCAATTTTTTTAATTTTCGAATTTATACTTCGTTTGTGATTTTTAGTGGCGTGTACCGGATTTGAACCGGTGATCTGAACGTTGAGAACGTCCTATCCTAGGCCGCTAGACGAACACGCCTTTTTAATCAAAGTTGACTTTTAGCTTTTTATTTAGTAATATTTTACCATTCATCCCCTAACAGTACAACGTCTGTACAGAAAGAGGGGATTTGTTGTTAATAAACTATTTCACAAGTTTCCGTGTAAATCCGCGGAGCGTCAGTAAAAAGTTGATATAATGTAGCCTTTGGATAGCGCTATTATCCGCGTTTATCCAAGCGTTTGAAATTAAAATTGTCTAGAAGGTTATGAAAAAAGTCCAATTAACCCAACACGGTCTTGAAAATCTTCAGAAAGAATACGACGAACTTATAAAAAAGAGGCGACCAAAAGCTGTTAATCGCCTTCAAACTGCTCGAAGCATGGGAGATCTTTCTGAAAACAGCGAATATTCTGCAGCAAAAGAGGAACTAGCTTTTGTTGAAGGAAGAATTCAAGAAATTGAAGCGCTTTTAAAAAATATTGAGATTATTCAAAACAAAACAAATGGCCTTGTTGTAATGCTTGGAAGCGAAGTCGTCGTTGATATAGATGGTAAGAGAGATAAACTTCAGATCGTCGGTGAGTTTGAAGCCGACCCCCTGAATAAAAAATTATCCTCAAAGTCCCCAATCGGCAAAGCTCTTCTAAACAAAAAAGTTGGCGAAATTATAGTGGTCATTGTTCCCGATGGTAAGAAGAAATACAAGATACTTCGTATATTTTAACTCAGATCTCTTTTTAAAACAGAGAAGGCTTTATCGACATCTTTATTTTCTAAAATGATGGTAAACTCCAAAAAAGTTGAGACGACTTCGATGATATTAATCTCCTCCCAAGCGAGAAATTTTAATAGTGAATAATAGACTCCGGGCGTCGGAATAACTTCTTTCGACAACCTGATGGTTATAGCCGATAAATTGTCAAACCGGGAAACAATTTGTTCGCCCTTAATAATCCGGTTGAGATTGGTTGATAATTCGTTGCTGGCAATAATAGTCGTCTCAAAAACTCCTTGAGTCAGCGTAAAGAAATATTTTTTCTGTTGATGAAATTTTTTAAAAAGGGCATTGAATTTATCATCGGTGAAATTAGCATTTAAAACGGTAATTTCAATAAGATTAGAACGAATAAGAATATCAGGCGATTTACTAAATACTTTTTCCGTCTTGATTTTTGCCCGTAATTGTTTGGACAATCTTTTCAAGGCCATCACTATCGATCCTGCCGATACCGGTTTGTATAATTCCTTTTCTAATTCTTGACGTAATTTACGCGCTAAAGCAGAATAATTAAGCACTCCTTGATCCATTGCTTCGCTTAAAATAGGCGATTTTTCAACTTTTTCCCTGACGGCCTGAGAAATAGTTAGCATAATGTTAATATTTTAACAAAAAGTTCCAATTTTGTAAATAATTGTTAAAAATTTGCTAATCGGCTGATTCTGCTTTAAAATTCTTTTAGTTAATAGTTTAAATTATCCCTATGCAAACATTTAAAACGCCGTGTCCAATTTGTGATGCGACGCTTAACTTATCTGATGTTGAGGTGACAGAAATTGTCAGCTGTCCAGAATGCCGGTCCCGATTAGTCATCGGTAAAATTAAGTCCAATCAGATCCAACTCAGCGAAGCGCCAGCAGTTGACGAAGATTGGGGAGAATAATATGGGAAGGATGGCTATTCTTCATTCAACTATTCGAGGCGACGAGAAATTGATTATCGAGGCTGCTCGTAAAAGAAACGTCGACATTAAACTGGTCGACGTTCGTAGCGAAATTCTTCGTCCTTACCAATCATCCATTGAATTCGACCTTGCTTTGGAACGATGCGTCTCAACGGTTAAAGGCATGCATGCCACTCGGTATTACGAGTCTGTAGGCATACCTGTTGTTAACTCGAGTCAAATTGCCTCCATCTGTGAAGACAAATTTCTGACATCCTTAACGCTTAAAAAAAATCAAGTTCCCACGGTCGATTTCGCCCTGGTATTTTCGCTGCCTCAAGCGAAACAAGCCATCGAACTCATGGGCGGATTCCCTGTAGTGCTTAAGCCTACACAAGGATCCTGGGGAAGATTACTAGCCAAAATCAACGACCAGGATTCACTCGAAGCGGTACTGGAACATAAAGAAGTATTAGGCAGCCCTCAGCAAAAAGCTTTTTATCTGCAAAAATTTGTCCAAAAACCTGACAGGGACATAAGAACGTTTGTGATCGATGGAAAAGTAATTTGCGCCATCTACCGTACTTCACCACACTGGATTACCAATACGGCCAGAGGCGGAATAGCAACCAATTGTCCGATTACCAAAGAATTAGCCGATATTTCTAAAAAAGCATCCGATGCGGTTGGCGGCGGAATTCTAGCGATGGATATTTTTGAAACAGAAAAAGGATATGCTATCAATGAAATAAATCATACGATGGAATTTAAAAATTCAGAAGCGCCCACCCGTGTTAGCATTTCCGGCGCAATTGTTGATTATTGTTTACAAGTTATTAAAACCGAATTCTGAAATGAATTCAGGATGACACAATATATGTCATGCCGAACTTGTTTCGGCATCTATTAAATAAGTATATGATAAACGTTTCTATTCTGGGCGGATCGGGCTATGCTGGAGGTGAATTGTTAAGGATACTGCTTGGTCATCCGAATGTTCACTTAAAGCAAATCACATCAAGACAATTTTCCGGACAACAAGTGTCTTTGTTGCATCCTAATTTACGCAAACAGACCAATCTACTTTTTGTACATCCGAGCGCTCTTGCCGTTTGTGATTTACTTTTCGTTGCGCTTCCAAACGGCGAATCAATGAAGATTATGAAAAGCCTAGTCAAAAAAGCTGATAAAATAATCGATTTAGGAGCTGATTTCCGCTTACATCATCAAGAAGTATTTGAAAAATGGTATAACCTTCAACATAGATCCCCTGAATTATTAAAAAAATTCGTTTATGGAATTGCCGAACTCCATAGATCTGGGATTGAAAAGGCAAAATATGTTGCCTGTGCCGGATGCGAGGCAACAGTTTCTATATTAGCGCTTTATCCGTTAATCAAACATGAGCTTATTAAAAACGGCGTCATCATTGATGCAAAAATGAGCAGTTCCCAAGCAGGTTTGAAACCATCTCTCTCAAGCCACCACCCCGAACGAGCTGGATCGGTAAGATCATACATGCCGACCGGTCACCGTCATACAGCCGAAATAGAACAAGAGTTAAAAATTAATAATGAAAGATTAGAAGTGGCCATTTCCGCTACCGCCCTGGACATGGTTCGCGGATTATTGGTAACTATCCATACTATACCCAACAGTAAAATTAGTGAAAAAGATATCTGGAAAGCCTACCGGTCAGAATATTCTCAAGAGCCATTTATTAGATTAGTCAAAGAAAAACAAGGATTATACCGTTACCCTGAACCTAAGATATTGCAAGGAACAAATTATTGCGACATCGGATTTGAGATGGATAAAACTACAAATCGTTTAGTCATCATTGCCGCAATCGATAATTTGGTCAAAGGAACTGCCGGTCAAGCCGTTCAAGCCATGAATGTTATGTACGGATTCCCGGAAACAACCGCTTTAGAATTCCCCGGCTTACACCCAATATAAAAATGCTATCTTTAACTGCAAAAGAAAATATAAGTAGAAATTTCGAAGGTATTTTTGATGTCACCTTGAGGGAAGGTGAACAATTTAGCGGGCCCATTAGTATAGAGTCTGATGGAAGTAGAAGAGCTCATCCACATGAATTTAACCTTACCGAAGCAACCGCCATACTTCAAATGCTTAATAAAATTGGAATTAGAAAAGCTGAAGTATCTAATCCTTTAGCAAAGGGGATGGAAAACTTGATAAGAAACTTATTAATGCTTTCAGAAAGGCCTGAATTGTTTGCTCACGTTCGAAATAATCCCATGGATATTGATTCTGCTTTGAGATTAGGAATCGACGGAATAAATATTTTAACTACGGTTGATCTTCAAAGATTGAGTAAAATGGATCACACTTTGGAATCTTATCTCGAGTTGCTAGCAAACGTTATAACTCAAGCTCAAAAACAGAATGTTAAAGTAAGCGTTGGCATCGAACATGGATGGAATATTCCTTTGACAGCAACTCTGCCAATCTACCGATTAGCTGATCACTGTCATGTTGAGAGCATACGTATTGCCGATACGACAGGTATAGCAACCCATTGGGATGTCAGAGAAAAAATTGCCACATTAAGAGAATTGTTCCCCAACTTAATAATCAGAGTTCATTTCCATAACGATTTTTTAGGGGCAGTATCAAACGGATTAGAAGCGTTAGCTTCTGGTGCAAATGAAGTTGATGGGACATTGGGCGGTGGAATTGGTGAAAGAACTGGCACCATCCCGTCCAGTGTCTTATTAGCCAGATTCATAACTCTAGCTCCAGATATTATTAAAAAGCAACGATATCATCCTGAATATGTTACAGAAGCAGATAATCTTGTTGCTCAAATCGTTGGAATTAATCTACCACGTAACGTTATAACATCAAAAGGTGCATTTGCTCACCGAGCTGGTACTCATATCAAACAGGTCATAGATTATGGCCCCACTAAAGGTACTAGTAGATATGAACCTTTTTCTCCGGGATTAATTGGTAATGAGAGATTGATTGTGAATGGCACAAATGTCTCGGGTAAAACAACTGACACACAAGTTAAAGAATTTTATTTACAGTCAGGAAAGGCTTAATGTCACTATGATACTAATTAAAGTCGGCGGTGGAAAAACAATTAATTGGGATTATATTGCCGAAGACTTGGCCAAAATTATTAAAAAAGAACAAGTCATTATCGTCCACGGCGCCAGTGGGATAAGAGACGAAATCGCTCAAAAACTGGGACATCCCACCAAAACCGTCGCCTCACCATCCGGTATCAGCAGCGTTTATACCGATAAAAAAGCTTTGGATATCTTTTTGATGGTCTATGCCGGCTTAGTCAATAAAAAAATAGTTGCTACTCTACAGCGGTATAACATTAACGCCGTCGGTCTTTCAGGGGTCGACGGTAAACTTTGGGAAGGTAAAAGAAAAGCTAATCTTTATGTTCAAGATAATAATAAAACAAAATTAATAACCGATAACCTAACCGGAAAGGTAGAAAAAATAAATAGTAAGTTGATTTCAATACTAATTGAAAATAAATTTGTTCCTGTCATTTGTCCGCCGGCTATCAGTTATGACAACGAAATAATCAATACCGATAATGACTTCGCCATTGCCGTAATGATCCGCGCATTAAAAATTAAAAAGTTAATTTCGTTGTTTGAGGCACCCGGTTTGTTGAAGGACGTAAGTAATGAAAAAAGTCTCGTGTCTCAAATTAAAAAAAGCGAACTCGATAAGATGATGACTCTGGCTAAAGGCAGAATGAAAAAGAAATTAATGGGGGCGATAAAAGCCTTTGAAAATGGTATCGAA
>JACQRR010000004.1 GCA_016206365.1 Candidatus Roizmanbacteria bacterium
AGTCCCGATTTTCATCGGGATAAATTCCACGACGAAGGATCTCTGAACTTGTTTCAGGACGTCAGACGTCCTTTCAGAACTCGCATTCGCCAGGTACAGGACTGTACCTGGCATTCGCCGAGTCAAACTCGGCTTCGCGAGAGATTCTTCCCCCGACGTTACGTCGGGGTCAGAATGACAACTGCGAAATTCGTGTAATAGAGACGCAGAATTACAAGTAAATCTCATAAAAGAAAAATCATCTCCTCAAGTAGTTGATAAATGGCTTAATTTACATTCTAATCTTCCCTGACTACTATCTACTGGCTACTCTCTGCTAGATACTTTATACTTATTTTATGCTAAAAAAGATAATTATTTCCGTGATTCTTACTTCTTACTTCTTACTTCTCACTTCTAACTCAATTGCCCTCGAGCTCCAATCTCCTCGCTTTAAACTCGACGTCGAAAACCTCGATTTAGACGTCAAAGAGGACAAATTGATCGTCTATACAATACAAAATCTGCAAGGCGTTCAAGCATTTATGCAGTTTAAATCTAAAGGATACGCGATAACGACTAACGGTTCAGACAAAGATATGATTTTTTCCCTCTCACAAAGTATCGTAAATCTAGGAGAAATATCACCAGGTCAAAGCAGGCAAGGAGAACTTATATTATCACTATCAACCGCAAACGAACTCGATTATTTTGTAACCTTGATTCAAGAGTATCCACTCAAAAACTTTTCCGGACAAACCATCCCGGCTACCAGCTGTGATGGAGGCGGAATAATCTGCAGCTTATCCAAGGCATCGCCGTGGACATCTCAATCTGCTTATGGATTTGGTTACTCACTCTCGGGAGTTAATGTTGATTCAGACTTTATAAACAATACTTATTTTCGATCAATGCCTAATCAAAACAACGGCGATTCTCCCACTGTCATTATGGCTAAAAAAGGCAAAAGTTCAGACGCAGAAGCCAAAATAACCTTTAAACTCAATCCTCCTCCATCTCAACCAGCAGGAACTTATGAAACCATTATTGATTTCGTAGCCATCCCGGGATATTAAATAAATTAAAAGTTCAAAATGCAAAATGCAAAGTCGCAATTCAAAATTCAAAATTAACCTGGTCATCCTGAATTTATTTCAGGATATTATTAAGATGCTGAACCAAGTTCAGCATGACATTATTTTTAAATTTTTACTTGTATTTTTAACTTTTAACTTTTCACTTTTCTCTTTTAACTTAAGCCCAGCGCAAGCTCAACAAGTTTCCCTCTCCCTATCTCCAACCCTCACCGAGCTCGCTATAAAACCCGGTCATTCGGCTCTCCAAAAATACAAACTGACTAACCTAGGCGATCCAACGATTGTAAAAATTCGCATTCTTCCTTTTGAGCCAAAAGGTAATTTAGGAAATATCAAGATAAAAAACCTATTGGAAAGTCCCATTCGTTTTGAGTTAGACAACGAATTAATCACATTAGAAGAACCTTTTTTTCTAAAAAACGCCAACTCAATTGAAATCCTTCTGAATGTGCTTGTCTCTGAAGGGACTCCGCCACGGGATTATTACTTTAGCTTACTAGCAGAGTCTCAAGCCCCGCCCACCCAAGAAGGAACTTCTAATGTAAGAGCTAAAATCAGCGTCGGATCGAATCTTTTATTGACGGTGACACAAAAAGGTCAGATAGAAATTAAACCCAAGATTAGTTTATTTGAGGTAATTCCTAAAAATAAAATCAGACTTCTGGGCTTTAATATAAATCTTTTTGATAGTTTTGAAAAAATACCCCTTGTGCTTTTAGTTGAGAATAAAGGGAAAAATCTTCTCAAACCTCGAGGTGAAATAATATTAAGAGGACCTTTTTGGCAAACCGATAAGTTTGAAATTAAACCCCAAAACGTCCTTGCCGGATCTCAAAGAACGCTCACCGTTGAATCAAACAGAACTTCCAACCCCCAACCTCAAACCCCTAACAGCTTGACTCTTTCAGGCTTCTATTTAGGCAAATACAATCTATCGGCAAATATTTCTTTTGGCGATGGAACGCCCGCCTTATATTCTTCTACCTCTTTTTTCGTCGTTCCTATAAAAATTGCTATCTTAATTATCGCCACCATTTTATTAGGGTTAGTTTTTAGGAAAAGACTAATTAAATAGCTCTATTGCATAATAATTCACCTCTTAGTATAATCCAGTATGGCATTGACTGAATTGCCACAATTTTCTGAGCTTAATCAACTAATAGTGTCTTTTTCTATCTTTGCACCAGTTATCGCTCTTAGTATCAGACCATTACGAAAACCTGCATTAACTAAAGGACAAATTCAAAACTCGAGTCAAAATGAATTAAGAAGACTAGCAAGAGATCGATGGGTTCCTGAAGCAGAACGAGCAGAGGGCGAATATGATTGGTTTTGTTTCTCACACCTCTCTGATGGTCGCTATAAAGATATTTACCCAACTAATCAACCAGATTTAAAAACATATCACGACCAATATGAAAATGCAGAAGTCGGATTAAGACATTGAGCAGTTACAAGAAGTGCAGCTGAAGAACGTGGAGATAAAGAAAAAGGTAGACCAAAACCGGTTGATCGAATTAAAGGGGGAAAAATGAGTAATCAGAGGGAATAGTTTAAATTATATTTCTCAAAAACATATCCCTTTAATCAAAGCTGAAACAAATATTTGCAATTATTTACTTTCGAAAAATGCCTGGCGACTAGATAGCTATTTTGAATTTTTAGCTTCTTGACGAGCCTATTTAGATTTCTTTCATCGGAGGCAGTCGCAGTTTCTTTTACCTCAAAGGCCCAAGTTGTAGCTTTCTCATCTTTGACTATAAAGTCAACCTCTTTTGAGTTCTTTTGAAAATAATAGATCTTGCCCCAACTCCTCAAAACCTGTAGTACCACATTCTCAAAAAGGCTGCCAGAATGGCTGTTTTGAAAATTGGAAAGAAAGCCCGAGTCGATAAAATAGACCTTCTTTTGTTTTCGCACAACCGTATCTCCCCCACCATAGGCCGGAACAAGACCTATGAGATATGTGCCTGTCAAAAACTCCAGATATTCATAGATTGTTTGTCTTGAGATCGAAAGCTCTTGCGAAAGCCGCTGTATATCAACTTTTTGTCCTACTCGTTTTGCCAAAAGAAGAATTAGGTTTCTTATTGCCTGATTTTTTCGGAAATCCCCCAGAACCTTAACTTCCATCTGAAAGTACGATGTGAAAATGTCGCTCATCATTTCTCTTTTTTCCGAAGTCTTTTTTGTCAAAACAACTTCTGGCATTCCTCCATATAAAATGTACTCTTCGACTAGATTTGAAAAAAGTTCAAATGTATTCTCATCAATGTCTTGGGTGAACTTTGGCTTGCGGTATGAGACTTTATTAAACCATAAAAACTCTTCAAAATCCAAGGGAAACAGCTCAAAAATATATTTTCTCCCGGCCAGACTTTCCGAAAATAGATTTTTAAGGTAGAAACTAGCCGACCCGGTCAGAAAAAATTTGATTTTATAGTGGTCATAAAGATACTTGACTACAGAAGGAAGATTTCCTGTAAACTGTATCTCATCCAGGAAAATGTAACTCTGCCTTGTCAAATCTATCCCCCTCGTATCCAGACTTTTTTTTACAGCCTCATAGCTTCTTTTTTCAAATATCTCTTGGTTGAAAGGATCCTCTAGATCGAGAAATATTTTATTTTCAGATTTTATCTTATTGAAATAATATCTAAGAAGGGTTGTCTTACCTACTCTTCGCATACCGGTAACAACTAGGACTTGGCGGCTGGGAATGTATTGATCAATCAGCCTAAAAAGCTTTCTCTTGATTATCATGGCTAATAGTTTACACAAAACTATATATTATGTCAAGTAGTAATTTACACGATAGCATGAAAGCATGAACATTCGAATAATTTGAAGCTACAAATTAATAGCACCTCAGAGGTGTAATTCTACTATTTGTAGAAGTAAATAAAATTATCCCTTTCTATGGGTCTATTTACCTTCTTGACATTTACCTGATCCACCTGCGCTTAATGACATTTAGCCTTTCCTGTCATTGCGAGCGATGATTGTTGAAGCGAAGCAATCTCAAAACTATAAAAGAGATTGCCACGTCGCTTCGCTCCTCGCAATGACAAAAAAGTAAGAGAGTTTAACGCATAACCAAAATTCTAGGCCATGTTTTAGGGAAATTGGAGATAATTAATTTGCCGAACACAAAGGCGAAATCATGAGGGTATCTATTTGAAGCCAAGACAGAATCCTCACGATCTAAGTCTTTTGCTTGCTCTCCTTTTATTAATGCCTCCAATCTTTTTTTGATAAAGAGATCTAAGTTATGTTTATGATTTTTCCAAATTATTTCGCTTGCGGCATATTCCGCACAGAAAGCGTATAGTTCACCGACTCCATAATCCATTGGAAAGTAAATATTTTTTTTAACCTTTTTGCCTTCGTAAAGTTTCTTTGCAGTTTTTAGAAAATTAATATTATCTTTTTTATCCGAATACCACCAAAGTTTGTGCCGATTCCAATATAAGTGACCAAATTCATGAATAATCGTAGCTAGGTAAGACTGTTTGGTAATATAAGGGTTAAATTCTAATTCCTTCTTTTTTTGTAACTCAATAAAAGGAGTCATTAGACCGCCATATATTAATGATTAAGATATTTTTTAAAAAGCTTTTTCTGTTAAAGATAAAATTCAATTCAGGCCGCCAAACAGTTTTTATTCCTTCCTCAATTGACTCAAAATCTTTCTTTATGGCCTTATAGTTTTCGTACATGGTTTCATTCTAACATGCTTTAAATTTATTTTACCCAATTTTTTTATTACAAAAAATTTTTACAGGTGAGACGGATCTCTACCTTTTGGTAGTAGCACCTTTAGTAGCACCTTAAAGGTGTAATTTTTATTTTTGGAATAATCTAAAATATTACAAAATGATTGAATTTCACTTGACATAAATCTGAGACTATGGTACTATGACTATAGTCA
>JACQRR010000005.1 GCA_016206365.1 Candidatus Roizmanbacteria bacterium
GAGTGCCTAGCGTCGGTTGTGGAAGCTCGCCATGTCGCAAAATTATGTGCGATTTGTCGCAAAAAGAGGTAAGACTTTGAAGAATTGTCTTTGCTACGAGTTCTTGATAAAATAGTTTCGAGCGAAGTTGTATATACGCACCAGATTGCGACTTGTCGGGGCGGCGCAAAGCGCCGCCCACTGGTTTTTCCAGCTGCAATGCACTATTTTAGATTGCTACAGCAATCTAAAATTAATTGTAGAATTTAGAGCTTACCAGCAATTCTATCTCTCTTTTCAAAAAGATTTTTAAACAAATATTCTAATTCTTATCAAAAAAAAATGTCGATTACAACTCGACTGATGTGATTTTGTATTTCTCCTTCTTCAAAGGAGTCTTTGCCCAAACGCAATCAAATGACTGCATGCAAAATATCTAATACATGTACCTAATATGTATCTCCACTATGCTTCGTATTGACGTAGTATATACTACTGCATAGGCCTGAAATTGAGTTTCTCAAATTGGTATTGACACAGATTATGATAGGTGTATCATGAAATTGCACGCATTTACCTTTCGGTTTTTTGATGGCCGTTGGTACATATCCGAAAGGGTATGCGTGCACCAGCGGCCATTTTAAATTAAAAACATTTTTTTAATTTACAACATGAAAAGTCCTTCCTATTTCTTATATGCTCGCAAGTCTACGGAAAGCGAGGAACGCCAGCAATTATCTATTCCAGCTCAAATAGATGAACTTCGTACTTTTGCTCAAAAGGAAAATCTTACTCTTGTTGACGTCTTAACCGAAAGTAAAACTGCCAAACAAACAGGAAGAATTGTTTTTAACGAGATGATTAGACGTATTCAAGAGGGTGAAGCTCAAGGAATCTTGAGCTGGAATCCGGATAGACTTGCGAGGAATGCAGTTGATGCGGGACAAATCATTCATCTTCTCGATACCGGTAAACTTCTTGATCTTAAGTTTCCTACTGTACTATTTCAGAACAATCCGCAAGGACTTTTCATGTTATCTATTGCATTTGGGCAAAGTAAATATTATGTAGATTCCTTGAGCGAAAATACCAAAAGAGGCCTTCGCCAAAAAGTAAGAAAAGGTGAGTTTCCGGGACTTGCTCCTTTAGGATATCTCAATGACAGAACGATTAAAAAGATTGTCATAGATAAGCAGACATACTCTATCGTTCAAGAAATGTTTACTTTATATGCCATAGGAAGCTATAGACTTGAGGATATGAGTAACTTTTTGGCAAAAAAGGGTATTTTTACCAAAGGTGAAAAACACATAAGCAAAGACAGAGTCAAATTTCTTCTCACCAATCCTCTTTATTTTGGGTATTTTCGCTATAACGGAGAAATCCATCAAGGAATCCACGAGCCACTTATCACAAAGAAACTTTTTGACAGTGTTCAGGAGGTAATAAAAGAGAGAGGCTTTAAGCGACCGAAAGAGCCTTACAACTATCCTTTTGCTGGATTTATCAGATGTGGTGAGTGTGGAATGACCATAACGGCCGAAAAACATATCAAGCGCTATAAAACAATCAATCGACTGCAGATTTTTGTTTACTATCGCTGTAGTAAAAAAAACAAAACTATTGATTGCTCTCAACAGTACATTCCACAAGACACGCTCCTTCCTCAACTCAATTCAATTATTCAAAGAGTTTCTTTGTCCGCTGCCGATTACAACTGGTTTATCAATCGCATAAACAAAGACCAACAAAAAGAACAATCAGCAGTTGTGGCGATCGTTCAAGGATTAAAGAAAGACGTTGAAGATATTAAACTCAAACTTAATAAACTCCTAGACTCCTACTTGGATAGTGTTATCGAAAGAACTGATTACCTTAAAAAGAAAGAGGAATTAGTTTCTCAAAAGAAAACTTTGGAAGAGAAAATCTCTTTCCTTGAACAATCGCCAAATAAGTGGCTCGAACCTATGAAAAAATGGTTTGATTCCGCCTTACAGGCGGACAAAATCGCATCAGACAATACAAATCTTTTTGAAAAGAGGAACTTCTTAAAAGAGTCTGGCTCGAACCTCATCCTAAAAAACAAGAAAGCGCATTGCAGCTGGAAAAACCAGTGGGCGGCGCTTTGCGCCGCCCCGACAAGTCGCAATCTGGTGCTAGGGGCGGGAATCGAACCCACGACCCGTCGCTTATGAAACGACTGCTCTGCCGCTGAGCTACCCTAGCTAATGATATAATTATACTACATGCCAAAGTCAGACCTTTCTATAATCATTGTTTCCTACAATACAAAAGATATAACTAAAAACTGCATTGAATCAATCTTAAACTCGCTTAAGAAAACAAGAAATCAAGCAGAAATAATAGTCATAGATAACGGTTCAACGGATGGATCTCTTGAAAATATCAAATATCAAATATCAAATAGCAAAAATACATATCAAAAATCAAATATTACATTCAAATTAATAGAAAATAAAGAAAATTTGGGATTTGGCAAGGCAAATAATCAAGGAGTTAATGTTGCCGAATCAGATTATATTATATTTTTAAATTCAGATATATTGGTACTAGATGATGCAATTAATAATTTGTATACATTTTATAGACAGAATGAAAATACGATCAATTTTTTAGGTGGAAAATTATTGAACGAAGACTTGACTCCGCAACCATCTTGCGGCCCATTTTACTCGTTATTAATTACGTTTATTGCCTTATTCTTGCGCGGCGATTATTTGGGGTTTACGCGCTATTCTCCTAAGCAGGCAAAAGAAGTGGATTGGGTATCTGGTGCTTGTATTTTGACAAAGAAACAATATTTGAAATCGATAAAAGGTTTTGACGAAAACATTTTTATGTACATGGACGAGATCGATCTTTTGTATCGAGCCAAAAAGCAAGGTTATCGTGTATTTTTTTATCCAAAAGCAGAGTTCATTCATCTCGGTTCAGCCTCAAGCGGCGAAAGAAAATATCCAATTCTACAAGTATTTAAAGGCCTTAGCTATTTCTATAAAAAGCATCAC
>JACQRR010000006.1 GCA_016206365.1 Candidatus Roizmanbacteria bacterium
TATCAACATAAGGCTGTTTTTCTAGATAAAAAATATAATTTTATGATTAGCAGCGTCAAAGAAGGATTTAACCTCAAGGAAGGCGTCTTTTACCAAAAAAACGGCGAAAAAATTGCCGTCGTTCGTAATGCCGGACGGAGTGGATTTTTAAGGCCAATAAACAATTTTGGTTATGGCCGACAATTTAATAGAATTAAATATATCGTTTATATTCTTAAAAAAATCTTTTATACAAATGCCTCAAAATTAAAAAATATCGCTAAACTTCGACTGCAAGGATAATAATGTATATTCCTGTATTATACAGAAATGAGAGTGCCGCCGTTAGTCGCTGGGTTATTTCTTGGTTTTTTCATTTCTTTTGTTACCTCCAGATTTGAAGAAGTTTTGACAAAAAATATTGAAGTCGTCTATTTTATCCCTTTCATCGTTTATATGGCCGACGCCATCGGCACTCAAACACAGACAATATACGCGAGGGACTTGAGCCACGGTAAAGCCAATTTTGTCACTTATCTCATCAAAGAAATTATTTTAGGATTAATTAAAGAATGTGATAATCTGTCTGATTTTTCTAAAGAGGATAAAGAGTGGTTTAAAAAAAATCTGCCCAGAAGAACATACAAAGTAGCCGAAGAAGTCATATCCGCTTTAGGATGGGATCAACAATCGGCCCAAATGATGCAAAGAGTTGATTATAATTAGAGTTACTTTTCCTTTAAACGTTTTTTACTGGGAGAATACATTGATAAGGGAAAGTTAGAGGTGACCATGAAAAATGCTTTTAAAATTAAAGTATATGAAGTAACTCGTGCAATTCCTAAAGGCAAAGTGACTACCTACGGCCAGATTGCCAAACTCTCTGGAAATGCCAAAGCGGCAAGGGCGGTTGGAGCTTTTATGCGTATGAATCCTGACGCGCCAAATACTCCTTGTCATCGGGTGGTTGCTGCAGATGGAAGTCTTACGGGTTATTCCGGCCATGGTGGTGTAGTAGGTAAAAAGAAAATGCTACTTAAGGAGGGAGTGTTTTTTAAAGGCTCGGTTGTAGATCTATCCCGATCGCAATGGAAAAGGTCATAAAGTTCTTCTGTATTCGAGGCGCTTTTTGAGAAGCATTTCTCTATAACCGCCTTCTCTTTGATGTTTTTCCTCAACAGCATTCATCTGGCGATCAAGTAGATATCCGTTACGAATTAGAAGGTCGATGAGGTAATTGATGATGCTTTCTAATCCTTCTCGTCCTTCTAACCTTCCTAATGCTTCTAAGACCGCTTGTACAGAGGGATGAGAGGGAAGAGATGGTTTAGAAGGATTAGAGATGGGATAACCCTCAAAGATCTGGTGTAGCTTCTTGAGTCTGGGGTCGTCTTTGCGCCAGCGAGGTAATCTTTCACGTCGTAGGATGTCTTCAAAGTCTTCTAGCGCTTCCATGCCGGATGACTTAGCTACGTCATAAAGATTAAGTTTACGCGATAAACTTCTTTCGCTTGATCCTTCGACTATATTTTGTTTATGCGACCGAAGCGCTTGCTTTATCTGGTCACGCTGACGTGAATCCTCAATCCTTCTATAGTATTTTGGTACAAAATCCCAGCCTAAATCAAAAGCAATCTGCGCCAGTTTATAGCTGATGAGACTTTTATACCCTGCCTCTGCCATAGGATCAGAATAGCATATTTAGTTATGCTATTTTTACTTTTATTTCAGTCAATTTTATTTTTTTGCCTAATTTGAACTTATCTGAAAGGGAATTCGATCTCATTCACGATAAACTCGAATATTATGCTAGTCAATTTGACGGCCGATACGATGGTTATGAAAGGCTTTTAGTATAAATCAAAAATGAAAGTAGGGAAAACTTTGTATGTGAAAAATAGGGAAGAGTGGAGGAGGTAGTTAGAGAAGAATCATAAGAAAGAGCCAGAGATTTGGTTGATTTATTATAAAAAGCACACAAAAAAACCCTCAATTCCCTATAACGATGCGGTTGAGGAAGCGCTTTGTTTTGGTTGGATTGACAGCATTGAAAAAGGAATTGATAAAGAAAGACTTGCTCAAAGATTTTCACCCAGAAAACCTAAAAGCAATTGGTCGGAGTCTAATAAAGAACGTATTAAAAGATTGATTAAAGTAGGAAAAATGACTCCAGCCGGACTTGTTGTATTTCATAAATAAATGTTTAAGGTGATACAATTTAAAAAAGAATGAATAAAGTTTTGTTAGTTATAATCGGGTCAATTATTCTGTTGTTTATTATTTATTTTTCGACTAAATCAGGATTTAATCCCAATGTTAGTAAACCTCCTAGTGAATCAAAAACTCTTAACCAAATTACAACATTTCCAACTCTGCCAGAGCAGATAGATTACAAAGCTGGGTTTGCAATTTTCACAAACGGCACTTTCCGAGTCTTTACGGCTGTTATGTATCATAACCTATCTGAAGATGTTTATATCCAAGCAGACAATCCCAACACTATTCATTTAAAAAAAAGAGGCATAACCTGGGATTATTTTTTCAAAACGCTTCCTTTCAAATTAACTAAAGATTGTTTGACAACAGGAACGGGAGAAACCTTTTGCACAACAGGTAGTGATAGTTTGAAATTTTATCTCAATGGTGTAAAAACCGATGACTTACTCGGAAGAGAGATCAGAGATAGTGATAAGGCTTTAATTACCTACGGTTCAGAAAGTAAAGAGGATATTCAAAAGCAGAATGAAAGATTAAATTAAATATTTTCAAAATAGACATAGATCAAGTAAACCTCAGATTATGAACGACTCTTTTAAAGATAGGGTTTATGAGCTTTGTCGTGATATTCCCAAA
>JACQRR010000007.1 GCA_016206365.1 Candidatus Roizmanbacteria bacterium
AAAATATTTCATGTAAACGATTATAAACTAATACACTATAAAATATGCAAGATTCTGAACCAATAAGATTATCTGCAGGAAGATTAAATGGTAATTTGATAGAAAGTATATTTTTTGGAGATTCAGTTACTCAATTACAAAAATTTTGGGGAATAAATTATTTAAAGGAACTAAAGATTAAAGATCAAATAGTGTTGCCAGAATCAGCTTGGGAATATGTAAGCAGAAAACTTGCTGAAACTCAAAAAGATGGTTATGAAAGTGAAGCAACTTTTGGTTGGGAAGCTGAATCGTTGGCAGTATCGCATGAGGGGAAAAGTAAAACATCGCTAAATGATTATATTGACAGAAGCTCATTTACTCCCAGTATAGAAGTTGCTTTGGGTGGAGAGGGTGCAATTGATTTCAGTTGGAATAGATTATTCGGAAAACCTCACCCGATCCATTTTCATACTCACCCAAAATTAAATCCAGACGATATCAAAAGTTTGAACCTAAAATTTTCAACTGGAATTGTTAAAAAGATACTTCCTTCAATAGCGGCCAAGTTTTTTGATTTTGTATTTGGGACATTTTCAGATGGGGATATGGAAACATATCTTAATTCACAAAGATACTTTGTTTCCGCGCTTCTAGGATCCAACGAAAGATTATTATATCTAGTTCCTCCGACACAATTCTTAAATGTTGGTATAGCGAAATTTAATCCGCTTCCTCATAGATATGGAGAACGACTCTCAGATATTAATGGCGCAGCTTTATTTCTTCTCTCTGGTATTGATATATCCCAAAAAGTCGCTTTGGGATTAGGTAGAGGTAAAGACGAAAGACATTATAACAGTATCACTAACCTTTTAAAGTCTTCACCAACTTTAGGAGATCTTAAAAAAATGAGGGATCAATTACTAATTGATACTGCAACAAGGGCTGGTTACATCGTATTTGCTTCTGAAAGTGGTGTCAATCCCAGATTAGAACGACTACGAGAGTCCTAAAAACTGCAATATGGTTAATGGAACAAACGAACAATTTATTGGCTTAAAAGACAAGCTTTTTGAACTAAATAGACAGGAGTTCCTTTCTAGACTTCCACTGTATGACATTGGAAAATTTTTAGGTGAGTACGGGATTCAATCCCCAAAAGGACGGTTGTTAATAGTTGATCCCACAAATACTAGAGATATCATGGCGATGTTACAAGACGAAGGCATCGATATTGGCGATGACACACTTCATAACGATGGTGCGTTTATCAGAGAATTGGGGATTATCATCGTCCGTTGGAAAGACTCTAGGTATGATATAAATGATGAAATTGCATTAGCCAGGATGGCCAAAACTATAGTGCATGAATCAGTTCATAGCGATGGTTACGCATTCGGACTATCAGAGGGTCAAGATGTACTAGGATATGTTGATCTTACTCAAAATTCTGGTTGGTATTTAGAAGAGGGTATTTGTGAGTACCTCGCAAGAAAATACCTTTTGAGTAGACTACCCGCTACTTGGTTTTCACATATGAACGAAATTTTATCCAGGCCACAGGTTTCGCCACGTTATATTATGGTTCCTGATGGACGAATTAGTTCTGCTACAGATATAGTCAACTTGAACCCGAAAAACGAACATGCTTATTCTCTTGAAACCAGAGCTATCTATTTGACACCTGACAGAATAAATGATCCGTATGCTTCCGATTCTTCTTTGGCTGCATTAGGGATCGATACACTAATCAATAATGATGATGTACCTCTAAATCTATTTATAGGTGCAAGAAAAAATCCTCTGAATTATCAGGCGCTTCAAGATGCGATTAATAAAGTGGATCCTAACTTATTTGGTAAGTTACTAAGAACAAAGAAAGATAGGACATCTTTTTGGTCAACTACTTTGAATTTACAAAAAACAGCACTTTGAAAACAGAGGAAAGAAAAGAAAAATAAAAATAGCCGCCAAAAATTCGACTTGGTCGGGATGGTGAGACTTGAACTCACGACCTCACGGTCCCGAACCGTGTGTTCTACCATCTGAACTACATCCCGTATTCTCGGGACAAAACCGAAGGTTTTTTCCCGACGATTTTCCTTTGTTGTATCGCAACTATTCACTTTCTAGCGCACGCTGCGATAAATTTAAATTTTAACTATATCTGAATATTTTATCATTGTTTTCCTGTGGAGGGTTTGGTCTCGGCGTGTTGGCGTTGGGCGACTTTTTTGGCTGAGAAGATGCTTCTTCTTACTTTACCTTTTGGTATTTCTTCCATCTGTTTTTGCTTTTTCTTTTCTTCTTCTTTTCTTTTTTTCTCTTGAGCTTCATAGGCTTCTTTTCGTTTTTTTTCTTCCTCTTCTTTTTTCTTTTCATAGAGAATTTTTTCTTCCCCCTGCTTTACAAGCTGAAAAAGTCTTAGGCGCAAAGTTTCTGTTTTTTTTGACTCGGCATCTTGATATTTTTTGCCGAGTTTTTCAAAGTTGAGAGGGGTGTGATTTTGGCCCTTTTTAACCTCAGAGGTTTTCCCGCTTCGCTCCTCAACCTCGGAGGTTACGGATGAAGTTCCAAGAATCTGTTCCCACAGCTTAGTTGGGCTGATAGTTTGTGCCACTTGTTTGACAAAAGTTTTGCCAGTTTTTTTAGCTTGGGTTGTGCCTTGCTCGACAAGTTTTTCGAAGGAATCTTCTAATGCACTTTTTATCATAATATGTTTAACTCGTTAGCTCGTTAAAGCGTTAACGGGTTAACGTGTTTTGAAATACTAAATGCCTAACATGGCTTTGGCTCGTTCGGACATTTTGTCCATAGACCAAGGCGGATCAAATGTTAGCTCGAACTCGATTTTTTCCTCAGCTAATCCGAGTTCTTTAAGTTTGCTTCTCGCCTCCTGCTCAATCTGGGAAAATAAAGGACAGCCGATGGTTGTCAAGGTCATAGTTATTTTAGCCATGCCAGATTTATTCAAGTCCACGTTATAAACCAGGCCGAGGTCAACGATTGAGATGTTGAGTTCAGGATCAATGACTTCCTGTAATTTTTCTTTAATTTTCTTTTCGGTAATTTGCATGTATATAAGTATATCAACTGGTATAATGATTTTAATATCAGAGGTCAAAAATCAAATAGCAAAT
>JACQRR010000105.1 GCA_016206365.1 Candidatus Roizmanbacteria bacterium
ATATTTGAGGCGTCCACTGCGCCTTCTGCTCCGCCTGCTCCGACAATTGTGTGCAACTCATCCATAAAAAGAATAAATTTACCTTCTCCTTTAGTTATTTCCTCAAGCAGCCTTTTGATTCTTTGTTCGAATTCCCCACGAAAGGCAGAGCCAGCGATGATTGAAGCTAGATCCAAAGCAAGAATTTGCTTGTTTTTTAAGGTGTCGGGCACGTCGCGATCGACAATTCTTTGAGCCAAGCCTTCGACAATGGCAGTTTTCCCGACACCCGGATCGCCCAGCAGGACCGGATTATTTTTAGTCCGGCGCGAAAGTATTTGGATTACTCGCCTGATTTCATTATCTCGACCGATTACCGGATCAAGTTTACCCTCTTTAGCCAATTTTGTAAGATTTACTGTGTACTTTTCCAAAGCGCTTCCCTGTTCTTCTGGCGGTTGATAACTAATATTTACCATAAGAACTATTTTACCACCATTGGCAGACTTGTCAAGAGACTGCTAAACTATGGGGGTGGATCAATTCCTCCCTTATTCCACGGGTGGCAGCGAATAATTCTTTTAAATCCCAGCCATAATCCTTTCAAACTTCCATATTTTTCTACAGCTTGATATGTATATTCCGAGCAGATAGGAACAAATCGGCAGACTTTGTCGGTCATGAACAAGACGCGGAATAATTGACTATGTAAAAATTTTGTGCGCTGATATAAACGAATGAACGATAAGATTAATTTTTTCATTTTGTACTAAACGCGGATAATGACGCGGAGTTACGCGGAATTTTGATCCGCGCTGTGTCATAGATTCTGCGCTCTATTTGTAATTTGCTTTCACCAAAGTTAATAAGAAGTCCAACTTTATATTTAGAAGCTCTGAGATAATACCAAAATTGTTTTCGGTCTCCAGGCGTAAGAAAAGGTTTACACTTTAGTTCTAAAAGTACCAAGTCATCAACGATTTTATCTGGAGTGTAGTTTCCAACTTTTTTATTCTCGAAAAAAATATCAATTCTTATCTGATTTTTTACTTTTAACCCTTTTTTTTCTAGTGCGATTGTTAAGGCGTTGTCGACGATTTTTTCTTTGAACGCTCCAACAAACTTCTTCCAAACCATAAAAGCAGCACCTCTTATTTTATAAGTAATATCTGCGTAGAGTAGACTTTTCATACTTTCTGCGTAATTATCTGAGTTTATCAGCGTCTATAGTACAATAGTAACATGAAAATAACCATTCTTACGCTATTTCCAAAAATGATCAAGAGTTTTTTTGAGGAAAGTATTGTTAAACGAGCCCAAGAAAGAAAATTGGTTGAGATTAAAATTATCAATATTCGAGACTATGCCGTTGACAACTATGGTACTGTTGATGACCGGCCTTATGGAGGAGGAGTAGGGATGGTGATGAGAGTAGACGTGATTTATAAAGCGATCGAATCTGTCATCCTGAGCAAAGCGAAGGATCTCTCGCGAATGCGAGGGACCGCAAATAAATTGAGAGATTCTTCGGTCGTTTCACTTCCTCAGAATGACAAGAAGAGGAAAGTTATTCTTACTTCCCCAAAAGGTAAATTATTCACCCAACAAAAAGCACAGGAGTATTCTAAATTAGACCGGTTAATTATTATTGCTGGACATTATGAGGGAGTGGATGAAAGAGTGAGAGATTTTGTCGATGAAGAAATTTCTTTGGGAGATTTTGTCATGACGGGCGGAGAAATAGCAGCTTCTGCTATTGTTGATTCTGTTGTCCGATTGCTTTCTGGAGTTTTAAAAAATAAAGAGGCCACACAGTCAGAAAGTTTTTTTACTGTTACAATTAATCAATTAATTGTAACAATCGGTGAAAATGCAACTTTGAGAAAATTGAAAGAAAAAGAAGCTAAAAAGGTTAAGTTGTTAGAATATCCTCAATACACAAGGCCTGAAGAATTTATGGGAAAAAAAGTGCCAGAGATTTTGCTATCGGGAGATCATAAGAAAATTGAGAAATGGAGATTAAAAAAAGCCTTCGAAGAAACACTCAGGAGAAGACCAGATCTTCTCAAGTGATTTTAATCACGGTTTACTCTTGCAAATGATTTCATAAATTGCAATAATTAGTTTATTCTTCGAGCGAGCCTAGTGAGTCGAGAAGTTATAAATTGTTCTCGATTAAACTCGAACAATATTAATAGTTGTTGACTAATCTTATGAATTTTACAAAATATTCCCCAAAAACTTTTAGCAATTCGCTCTATGCAATGAAAGGAATTTCAAAAAAAACAATCGAAGAACACTTAAAACTGTATCAGGGATACGTAACAAAATACAACGAAATCATGGAAAAGCTCTCCATGCTCACGGATGATGATTACGCAAAAGCTAATCAAACCTTCTCAACTGTCCGAGAGCTGAAAGTTGAACTTACTTTTGCTTGGGGTGGAGTGGTTAATCACGAGATTTATTTTGGACATCTTGGCGGAAAAGGCGGTTCGCCAACAGGTGCATTAATAAAGCAGATAAAAAAAGATTTTGGTTCTTTTGAGATATACAAAAAAGATATGAAAGCAACAGGAATTGCGGCTCGCGGATGGGTTTGGACCGCTTGGAATTGGAAAGAGATGAGGCTTTTTAATTATCTAGGAGATGCACAAAATACCTATCCTGTCTGGGAAGCGACTCCGATGCTTGCGCTCGACACTTATGAACACGCGTATTTTATAGATTATGGAGTAAATAGAGGTAGCTATATCGACGCATTCTTTGAAAATATTGACTGGAGACAGGTAGAAGAGAATTTTAAACTTCCTGCTAAACATCTTAAATAGTACGATTGACGCTTGTCAATTGTTCCTCTTTTTGATATAAATACAGATATTAATTTGTCTTCGCCCCGTTGTCATTTCGAGGGAGCGAAGCGACCGAGAAATCTAGCGAAGCGTTATATTACTCCCGCCAAAGGCGGGATAGATCTCTCGCTAGCGCTCGAGATGACAAACTAATGATTCAATTATCTTCGGTGACTAAAATATTTAAAAATAAAACTGCCGTCGACAATATATCATTTACGGCAAAAGAGGGAGAAATAATAGGTTTTTTGGGACCAAATGGAGCTGGTAAGACGACAACGATGCGGCTTATTTTAGGTTACTTAACTCCAACAGAAGGAAAAATATCCGTAGATAATCTTGATCCCTTAGAGCAAAGAATTGACGTACTTAAAAAAATCGGATATCTACCGGAAAATAATCCCTTATACCAAGAAATGAAAGTAACTGAATATCTGCAATTTATCGCCTCAGTCAAAAACATCGATGGATTTATCGAAATTGCTTCTCAGGTGGGATTGAGTGAGGTGCTGAGTTCAAAAATTGAAGAGCTGTCTCGTGGTTACAAACAAAGAGTCGGTCTTGCGGCGGCTTTAACCGGCAATCCTTCAATTTTGATTCTCGATGAGCCAACGTCTGGGCTCGACCCGCTTGAGCAAGAAAAAATAAGAAACCTAATAAAAAAGCTAGCTAGAGCCAAGACGATAATTTTCTCAACTCATATCCTATCAGAGGTAGAAGATGTAGCCAATCGGTTAATTATTATTGATAAGGGCAGAATTGTTTTTGACGGAAAAAAACCGAAAGGAAAAGGAGCAGTGGAAAAGCTGTTTAAAAAATTAGTCAAAGAATAATTGCTATATTGCTAAATTGTTGTATTGTTAACCACGTCTTAATCTCCTCCTTAAAAAGGAGGAGATAACAGAGGAGGTAGCAATAGAACAATATAACAATTTA
>JACQRR010000107.1 GCA_016206365.1 Candidatus Roizmanbacteria bacterium
CAAGTTCAGAGATCCTTCGTCGTGGAATTTATCCCGATGAAAATCGGGACTCCTCAGGATGACAGGAAGTGCGAAACTCGTGATAGATTCTCATTTTCATGAGAATGACATTGTTTATGTATGGCCTTATATATTTATAAAAAGGAACAATACTCACAAAAGAGAAAAATAATACATTATTCTTCCTATATCTCGCTTACGGTGGGGTGTTTACTTTTATTCTGGTCTTTTTATCCAATTATTTCCTTTGAGATATATTCGAGAATTTTTATACAACAACATTTTAACAGCCCAATTCCACGATCTCAGGTAGTCTCATCGCTAGAACAGGCAAATTCAGTTCTGGGTAGTTTTAATGTTTTTTCTAATAATTTGAGAGACTTTACTCAAGTAAGTTTATGGTTTCCGGCCAAGCCTCAAGCCGGAGTTTCTAAAAACTTAGAGGTTAAAGAATATACGCTTTCAATAGCAAAATTAAATATAAAAGATGCTAAAGTGATAGTCGGAGGTGAGGATTTGAAAAAGAGCCTTGTGCATTATCTACCTCAATCTCTTCCGGGAGAGTTTGGGAACGTTGTTATTTTTGGACACTCGACCCTTCCGCAACTTTATGACCCAAAAAATTACACCACAATCTTTACCTATCTACCTTCTCTGGAAAAAGGGGACAAGATATTAGTGCGATTAGGTGAAGAAGAATACGAGTATGAAACCTTTGATATCTTTGTTGTTAACCCTGAGGAGGTGTCGGTTCTTGAACAGTCCAATGATGCATCTTACCTTACTCTGATTACCTGTGTTCCTCCAGGAACCTATTGGAAACGGTTGGTTATACGCGCAAAATTGACTAAACTACCGCCTAACCCCTAATAACCCTCAGGGTTCCTAGAACCCTATGGGTTGGAGTTTTTTTATTGCCTTGCCCTATAATATATGATAAAATGAGGGCCATGAAAAAAGGCAAAATAAACTTGTTCGGGCTTTTGTTATCATCACTATTTGATAACTTCTTCAGATTTTTATATTTTTTTGTCAATTTCTTCGTTCTAATCGGCGAAACAGCAAAAAAGATAATAGCCAATGCTGGTTTTTTTATTATTTTAGTTATTCGAAGAAGCATAAGACTGACGAGCCGGGTAAAAAAGATTGCTGTCCCAAGTGTAAAAATTCGTCTGCGAGTTTTAGAGCATCTATCAATAAAATTTCGATATTTTTTTTTGGGATCGGCGTTGACGTTGATAGTCTTATTTCTTTATCAGTCCTTTGGATTTGTCAAAAGTTTGCCTTCGCCCCAAAACATTGGGAGGGTTAACTATCCTCTCTCCACTCATATCTTCGACCGAAATGGTAAGCTTCTCTTTGAGGTATATCGAGAGCAAAATCGGACGCCTATAAATATAAAAGAACTTCCTTCCTATGTCACACAGGCCACGATAGCCGTAGAAGACAAGGATTTTTATGAGCATAATGGAATCTCTTTCGTTGGAGGGATACTGAGGGCTTTGAAAGACACAGCCGTTGAGGGTAAACTACAAGGTGGATCAACGATTACTCAACAGTTAGTAAAGTCAGCTCTTCTTACATCGGAACGCACAATTCAAAGAAAAATTAAAGAGATTATTCTAGCGCTTTGGACAGAGAGAATTTTCAGCAAAGATCAGATTTTGCAGATGTATCTTAACCAGGTGCCATATGGCGGATCCTCCTACGGAATAGAAGAAGCGGCGAAGACGTATTTTGCTAAGCACGCCAAAGATTTAACCCTCTCGGAAGCCGCTCTGCTTGCAGGACTTCCACAGGCGCCTACACTCTATTCTCCCTTTGTCAATCCAAGTCTGGCAAACTCGAGAAGAAACGAGGTCTTACGCCTTATGAAGGAACTCCAGTTTATATCTCGTGATCAGATGGTTAAAGCTCAACGCGAAGAGTTGAATATAATTCCTCTCCAAACAAAAATATCAGCTCCCCATTTTGTTTTTTATGTTAAATCCTATCTTGAAAATCTTTATGGGATTAAGCAAGTCGAAGAGGGTGGGTTCAAGGTCACTACGACCGTAGATCTTGATATTCAACAGGAGGCAGAAAAGATCTTAAAAGAAGAAATTGAGAAGATTAATCATCTTAATGTTTCCAACGGAGCAATTCTTGTCAGCAGACCTTCCACTGGAGAGATTATTGCAATGGTGGGGTCTGTGGACTACTATGCTCAACCATACGGCGCTTTTAATGTTACGACAGCCGAGAGACAGCCAGGAAGCTCAATCAAACCAATCATGTATTCTTTGGCTCTCGAGAAAGGTTATACCGCTGCCTCGATAATCGATGATTCACCCGTAACTTTCCAGTTGCCTGGCGGATTTACCTATAAACCGGTAAATTATGATGAACGTTTTCATGGTAGGGTTACCTTGCGTTTAGCTCTGGCAAATTCATTTAACGTTCCCGCTGTTAAGGTTTTAAGTACGCTTGGTGTGGATAATTTTATTCGTCAAGGGCAAAAAATGGGAATTACAACTTGGAATGATCCTTCACGTTTTGGATTAGCTCTAACACTTGGTGGAGGTGAAGTAAAGATGGTTGATATGGCGACGGCTTATGGGGTATTGGCAAATCGGGGATACAGAGTAAACCTGTCGCCTCTTGTTAAGGTAGAAAGTGTTTCAGGAGGATTATTCTACGAATCAAATGTGACAAAAAGTAAGATTTTAAATGAAGGTATAGCCTTTATTCTTTCTGAAATCTTGGCTGATAATTTTTCTAGACAGCTGGCATTTGGATCAAGATCTTCTCTTGAGATACCAGGCCATAAAGTGTCCGTAAAAACAGGTACAACCGATGAAAAAAAAGATAACTTAGCTATCGGATATACGCCAGAATTTTTAGTTGCAGTATGGGTCGGAAATAACGATAATCAACCCATGAATCCATATCTGACATCAGGGGTCACAGGTGCTACCCCGATTTGGAATAGAATGACGAGCTATCTTTTGAATAATTATGGCAGTTCTGGTACATGGTATTCTAAACCGGAGAATGTCGGTGAGAAAATCTGCTATTTTGGGAGAGTAGAATATTTTTTGAAGGGAACGGAAAATGCCGCTTCCTGCAAGGATTCCCTGCTTAAACCAACCAAAAAGAAAGAAGAAGATTAATACCTCTTTGTCATGCTGAATTCATTTCAGCGTCTAGTGTCATTCTGGCTTGTCCAGAATCTAGATCCTGAAACAAGTTCAGGATGACATACTAAGCTGGGTTATTTTTGGATATGATTCTACTAAATCCAACCAGAGGTTGAAGAACTTTAGGAATTATAACTGAACCATCTTTCTGCTGGAAGTTTTCCAATATTGCGATTAAGATTCGTGGTGAAGCCAAGGCTGTATTGTTTAATGAAAAGCAATAATTTACCTTTCCGTCTTTACTTCTGTATTTAATATTAAGTCTTCTTGTTTGAAAATCTCCCATGATCGAGTTCGACATTGTTTCACCATAATTGTTTCGCGAGGGCATCCATGTTTCGGTGTCGTATTTTTTGATTTGTGGCTCTCCCATATCTCCTGTGCACATTAGAAGTACTCGATAAGGCAGATTTAGTTCTTGTAGTATTTCTTCGCAATTTTTTTGCAGTTCTTCGTGCAGTTGACGGGCTTGATCGTAATCGTTTTTAGCGATGATTACCTGTTCGACTTTCCAAAATTCATGCACTCGATACAATCCTTTTGTATCTTTTCCATACGCGCCGGCTTCTTTTCGAAAACAGGGAGAAAATGCAACGAATTTTTTGGGTAAATCATTTTCAGCTAAAATTTCATCGGAAAAATATGCGGTTACAGGTTGCTCTGCAGTACCGGCAAGATAGGCATCGTCGTCATTCAATTTATAAACATCCTGTTCACCCCAGGGAAATTGTCCGGAGCCAAATAAAGTAAATGATTTGATAACTGCTGGTGCGATTATCGGCGTATAGCCATTCTTTACCAGTTTGTTAAATACATAAAATAAAAGAGCAAAGTGAAGGACGGCCAATTCATTTTTTAAGAAATAACCACGGAACCCGGAAATTTTTGCTCCTCGCTTGAAGTCTATAACATCAAGCAGTTTCCCCAACTCAATATGAGATTTTGGTGCAAAATCAAATTTTGGAACTTCACCCCATTTTTTAATTTCTTTATTGTCGGTTGAATCTTTTCCTATTGGTACTTCATCGAGGGGAACATTCGGGACAAAAGATAGAAGTTCATTTAATTGCTGATTGTTAATTATTAATTGTTCTTCGAATTTTTTGAGTTCCACTTTAATTTCTCTTCCTCTTGTTTTTAATTTTTCGTCGATTTTTTGCTTTGAGAGTTTATTCCTTTCCTCGCGAAGATTTTGGGTTTTGTGGATGAAGTCCAATCTTTGATCGTCAAGTTTGAGAATTTTATCGACATCAATTTCTCGGTTTTTATTTTTCGCCGCCTCGATTACTTTCTGCTTATTTTGTCGAATGAAATTTACGGAAAGCATAATTACTTGTCATGCTGAACTTGTTTCAGCATCTCAAACAATTTTATTATATAAATCATGAAAATTAGGATTCTTTGATTTTATCAAATTAACCTTCCAATCTCTATGCCAATTCTTTAGCTGTTTTTCTCTTACTACTGCCTCTTTTATATTTTTAAATATTTCAAAATAGATTAATTTGGTTAATTTATATTTTTTAGTAAATCCATCTATTAAGCTATTTCTGTGAAAATAAACACGTTTTAATAAATTATTGGTTACTCCTATATAAAATGTTGTATTGAATTTGTTAGTCATGATATAAATGTAAAAATCTTTATTCATGTTTATGAGATTCCGAAACTAGTTCGGAATGACAAATTAAATAAATTTAATAATTCTTTGGACTAACCTTTTCAGCGCCTTTAAGCGATGATTTACTTTTAAATGTTCAGCTTCTGTTAATTCATCATAATATTTATTATATTTTTCCACTATAAAAAGCGCTCGGTAAGGGTAGCCTTCAATTCGTCTCGGACTTGGCTTTTCAGCAATATGCCCCTTTATTTTTTCTTCCTCACAAATTATCATCCCGTCCGCAGGGTGAGTTTTTGGATTTTCCACCCGCAGGGTGGCCGAACGGACTCCCTGCGGGTGAATAACCGGCAAATAAAAACAGACACAAGTCTGCAAATAGGCTGTTCTATCAGCATGTGTTGCACTTTTAAGGTGCAATAGAGTGTGTTGGATCAATTCTTCATCGGTGGCTTCGCGGCCAAGCCAACGATTTGATTTTACTCCCGGTTCATTATTTAAATAGGGGATTATCAATCCGCCGTCATCGGCAACGGTTGAAAGCTTTGTCAATCCCCCATAAAAGCGAGCTTTTATTTCGGAATTTTCTCGGAATGTTTTCCCATTTTCAATAGGTTTAATCTTAATTCTTAATTCATTTAGAGAAACAATTTTCACCCCTTTTTTTTCTAAAACTTTCAGTCCAAATTTA
>JACQRR010000106.1 GCA_016206365.1 Candidatus Roizmanbacteria bacterium
ATGATCATTGGGCCAAAAAAACTTCTAGAACTTGTGAAAAAAATTAAACTGGTTGAGGATCTAGCCGAGAGAGAATTAACTAATCCAGAAGGCGCGGGATTTGATCTTCGCTTGGGAGAGGTATATACAATTGAAGGAAGTGCCTTTTTAGGTATTGAAGAAAGAGAGACACCCAAAATTAAACTTGTAGAAAAACACAATGATAAAAAAAGAAAAAAGATTACTATAAAACCAAAAGAGTTCTTTTTAGTGACAACAATCGAGGCTGTAAATCTACCAGAAAATATTGTGGCAACTTTTATCCCCAGAACAACGACTTTTAGAAGCGGTCTATTTTTACGAACAGGTACGGCCCAACCAGGATACAAAGGAAAGCTCACATTTGGGCTAAAAAACGAGGGTCCGATTCCAGTAACTTTGGAGCTAGGCTGTAGATTTGCCCACGCACAATTTCACTGGGTTGACGGTGGAGGAAGTATGTACAGAGGTCAGTGGCAAGGAGGAAGAGTGACGACAAAGAAAAGAGAAAAACAGCTATAAATTTACAATTATAAATTAAGTGTCATTCTGGTAAGCAAAGCCGAGTCAGACCCGGCGAAGCGCATCCAGAATCGTAGTTTAAACAACGATTCCGGGCGAGCCGGAAAGACATAAGAAATATGAAACGCGATATCGAATTGCTTTATGAAGTTGGCTGCATGAGATTTTTGCAGAGAAACTGGCGGCAGTTTCTTAACGCTGATTTTTCTAATGAAACTGAGCACACTTTTCGAGTGATCTGGATTGCTTTGGTTTTAGCCAAACACGAAGGCGTTAAGGATTTAGGCAAGATCACCCAATTAGCATTAGTCCACGACATTGGCGAGAGTCGGAGCGGAGATGTACATTATGTCTCCCGTCAATACACCAAAAGAGATGAAGGGTTGGCAGTGAGGGATATATTTCAAGAAACATCGCTCGATCAAGAAATGCTAGCGGTTTGGAAAGAATATGAGGAGAGAAAAACTATCGAGTCAAAAATAGTTAAGGACGCTGATAATCTGGATGTTGAGTTTGAGTTGAAAGAGCAGGAGGCGAAAGGAGAACAGATTGGGAAATACTGGCGGGATGCCCGACAGATTGTTTATCAAAATCTTTTCACCAAATCGGCTAAAAGAATGTGGCAGGAAATTCAAAAATCCAATCCGCACGATTGGCATTTTTTTGCCAGAAATCGATTTACTGCGGGTGATTGGAAAAGTAAAAAATGACTCACATAATACAATAATTTGTGAGTCATCCCGAATTTATTTCGGGATCCCGTTACAACAATTCAGATCCTGAAACCGAGTCTGACTCGGTGAAACAAGTTCAAGATGACAAACAATATGAAAACACATCCAGAGTGTCAATATTTAAATCTCTTAGGAGAAGCTTTAGAAAAAGGTTATAAAAAAATAGATCGGGGGACAGGAGATGCTTCATTTAGCCTTTTTGGAAGACAAATTAGGTTTGATCTTTCGGATGGTTTTCCACTTCTTACAACTAAAAAAGTTTATTGGAAGGGAGTTGTTCAAGAGTTGTATTGGTTTTTATCAGGACAATCTAATATTAAGTATCTTGTCGATAATAATGTACATATTTGGGATGATTATCCATACAAAATATATAAGTTAAAAGTTAAAAGTGAAAAGTTAAAAGTTTTAACTAAGGAGGAATTTATAGAGAAGATTAGAACCGATGAAAAGTTTGCCAAAAAGTGGGGAGAGTTGCCTAAAATTTATGGTGAACTTTGGCGAAGATGGCCCACCAGAAAAAATCGCACCATCGATCAATTAAAATGGGCAATCAACGAAGTTATAGAGGATCCCAATTGTCATAACGCTATTGTTAATTCCTGGAATCCGGAGTATCTATACACGATGGCAAAATACGAAGAAACATCACACTTTCCTATTTGTCATAATATGTATCAATTAAATGTTATTAATGGCAGATTATGTCTTCAACTTTATCAACGAAGCGCCGATTTATTTTTAGGCGTACCTTTTAATATAGCGTCTTATGCTTTATTAACTCTAATATTGGCAAAAGTCACCGGCTATAAGCCAGGTGAATTTGTCCATACATTTGGTGACGCCCATATTTACGAAATCCACATAGATCAAGTAAAAGAACAGCTCAAAAGAAAACCGCGGCCATTTCCTAAAGTTAAATTTATTAAAAACTTCAAAAACATCGACGAGTTCAAACCTGAATATGTTGAGCTTGTAGACTATAATCCCCATCCGCCAATTAAAGCCTCACTCTCAGTATCCGGCGGCTATTATAAAGAAAATAAATAGAGCTTTGCCACAGTCTGAATATCACCGCTTCGGTGATATATGGGCTGGTTTGACAATCTGAAAGCTATGAAAAAAACAAAAATAAGTATTATTGCGGCGATGTCTGAAAATCGGGTGATTGGTTATAAAGATAAAATTCCTTGGCATATACGCGAAGATCTGATTCGTTTTAAGGAAAAAACAACTGGTTACGCAATGATTATGGGTAGAAAGTCGTTCGAGTCTCTTTTGGAATACTACGAAAGAAGCGGCAAACCTCTTCCAAGGCGAACAAATATAATTTTGACCAGAGAAAAAAAATTACCAGAGTCAATATCGTTATATCGATATAACGATATTCATATTGCACATTCAATGGAAGAAG